>DASPGK010000264.1:0-4914 GCA_035620655.1 Candidatus Krumholzibacteriia bacterium | reverse complement strand
CGATCGACAACGGCGAGGCCGCGCTCAAGTTGAGTCGCGACGCCGGCAGCGCGAATCTCGCTCTCTATGGTTACTGGGGTGCATGGAAGAATCCCTACGGGTTTTCGCCCGCGGATTCCGTCGTGGGCACCCCGTCGCACTATTACTACCCCGCGTTGAACGCATATGGCGCGAGCGTGCGCGGTAGTCTCTTCGGCGGTGTGGCGTGGGTGGAAGGCGGATGGTATGACTCCGCCGACGACCGCGACGGCGACGATCCCTTGGTTCCCAACTCCGAGGCACGCGCAATGGCCGGCTACGAGCGCCAGTGGTGGAGCGACTTCACCGGCGGCGCGCAGGTCTATTGGGAGGGTGTGCAGGACTATCGCGCGAGCGAGTACGTCAAGGACGAGAACTACACGCTGCTAACCGTGCGCCTCACGCAGCTACTTCGCTACCAGACCGTGAAGCTGTCGGTGTTCACGTTCTATTCTCCCAGCGACGAAGACGCCTACGCCCGGCTCGCGGTGGGATACGACTACACGGACGAGTTGAACCTCACCGTAGGCGCGAACCTGTTCCAGGGAGACGATCCGCGAACGTTGTTCGCGATGAACGAGGACAACAGCAACGCCTACGTCCGCGTGCGCTATAGCTTCTAGGCGGGGAGAGACTCCGCGCCCGCGCCTCGACTACTCACAACCCATCATTGTGCTTGCACATCAGTTCCGCACGAGTTCACTCGTCGGACTCGTCCTCTTCCTCATCCACGTAACTCGTGTCCGGTGGGAGCACGGCTTCCTCGATCAGCGCCGCGCCGAAGCCTTCCTTCTCCAGCACGTTGTACGAGAAGATCGAGAAGCCCATCACGCCGACTTCGCGCAATAACTCCACGGATTCGGCGAGGTACTCCTCACGCCCGTCGAAGACGCCCAGGCCCATGAGCCAGCGCTCTGGCCCGACCATGCGATTGTAGACGGTCGCGCGGTGCTCGAGCTCGAGGGGCGGGAAGTTGTAGGCCATCGGCACCACGAAGTCCATCCAGCCGTTGTTGACCCAGCGTGCCCAGTCCTGCCCCTTGTCGTGGCGCGCGGTGAAGGGGTCCGCGACTACGGCGGCCGAGAGTGCCTTGTCTCGGCACGCGGCGCGGATCGCGATCACCATGCTGTCGACTTGCGCGACACGCGATTCGTTATAGAGGCTGTCGACGACCGCTAGCGCTCCCGCACCGATCACACGCTGGAGCCCGCCGCGGTCGCCGTGCGCGGCTTCGGCGGGATCGACGCCCCACTTGACGGCGAACTCCGCGCGGGTAGTGGGGTCGAACGAGAGATCGCGGTTGGGATAGCGAATGTAGTCGAGATGAATCCCGTCGATCTCGTACTCGGTCACGAGCTCGTGGACGACGCGCGCCATGTGCGCGCGCATGGCACGGTTCCCCGGCGAGACGAACCAGCCTTCCACGCCGGCGCGCTTCCAGCGCGACGACGGCATGCGGTCCATGCGCACGCCTTTGGCGTCGGTCAGCAACCAGTCGGGATTCCGTGCGCCCAGGTGGCCTGACGGCGGCGACTTCGACATGTCGGACCACACCAGGAAGACGTTCAGCCACGCGTGCACGACGATGCCGTTGCGATGCGCGAGGGTGAGCAAGTACGCCAGCGGGTCGAAGTCGGCAACGGGCGCTTCGAGGATGGGCGAGGCCGGCTCTATCGCGGAACGATAAAACGAATCGGCGCGTCCGCGCACCTGGACGAAGAGCATGTGCGTGCGCGTCAGCACCGCGAAGTCGACCACGCGCGCGACCGACTCGGGGCTGGTGAGGGCGTCGCGCACGACCCAAAGCGCCCGAATCTCGTCGTCGGGGAGGATGGGCGTGCTCTCGCGGAGGCTCGCGAGATAGGGTGAGGGAAAGAGCGCGGTGTCGGCGTGCGCGGGCGCGGGGGCAAACGAAAAAGCCCCTCTCGACGAGAGGGGCTTTTCGTACCGCGGCGCGCGTACAGCGGAACCCAGCCAGATCGCGGCGATCATGACCGAAACGGTTGCTGCGGCTCGGCGTCCGCGCGACATTCGGTAAACTACCCGGACTTCTTGGGAGCGGACCGCTTGCTCGCACCCGAGTCTTTCTTCTTGGTGTCGGCCTTGGTCTTCGCGGGCTTGCTTTCCTTCGCGACCCGGCCCGGCTTGGTCTTCTTTTCCTTCTTGGGCTTGGTCTCGGCGGCGGCTTCGGCCTTCTCCTTGGCCTTTCCGCGTCCAGCAGCCTTCGCCGCCTTCGCGTCCGATTCGCCCTGGGTCTCCGCGGCTGCGCCGCGGATGAGTGGCTTCTTGCTGATCTCGGAGTCGACCAACTCGAGCATCACCATGCGCGCGTTGTCGCCGACACGGGTGTGGTCCATGCGAATGATGCGCGTGTAACCGCCGTTGCGCTCCATGTAGAGCGGCGCCAGCTGATCGAAGAGTTTCCGGAGCACGACGGTGCTGCGCACGTAGCGACCGGCTTCGCGCCAATGCGCGAGCGCCACGGCCGCGGCACCTTCCTTGTGGGCGCGGTGTCCCTTCTTGGCGCGCGTGATGAGCTTCTCCGCTACGCGCCGGGCTTCCTTCGCCTTGGGTGCGGTGGTGGTGATGCGCTCCGAGGCGAACAACGACGTCACCATGCTGCGCATCATGGCGCGACGGTGGGCGGCGGTGCGTCCGAGCTTGCGATGATCTTTGCCGTGTCTCATGGAACTGTCCTTCTATTGACTACGCGTTTTCCGCTTCGGCCTCGATCTCGGTGTCATCATCGGTCATCGGAGCCGCGGGGGCCGCCGGCTTGGGTGCGCGCCCGCCGAGGAGCGCGTCGATGTCCATGCCGAGCCCCAGGCCCATGCCCGAGAGGATCTCCGTGATCTCCTTCAAGCTCTGCTTGCCGAAGTTGCGGTACTTGAGCATCTCGGCTTCGCTGCGGCGAACCAGATCGCCGAGCGTTTTGATGTTGGCGCGGCGCAGGCAATTGCCCGAGCGCACCGAAAGCTCCAGCTCTTCGACGCTCCGGCCCAAGAGTTCGCGCAGGCGGTCGCGCTCTTCGTCGACCACCGGCTCCTGCGCCTCCATGGGCGCCTCGTCGAACTTGATGAAGAGAACCATGTGATCCTTGAGGATCTTAGCCGCGTAGCCAAGCGCGTCCTCGGGCGTGATGCTCCCGTTGGTCGTGATCTCGAGGATCAAACGATCGTAGTCGGTACGCTGGCCCACACGCGTATTCTCGACCGTGTATGCCACCTTGCGGATGGGCGAGAAGTTCGAGTCCATCGGGATCAAGCCGATGTCGTAGTCGCCTAGGTCGTGGGTCTCGCCGGGTACGTACCCGCGCCCATGTCCTACCAGGATGTCCATCTCGACTTCGACATTCTCGGACGCCGTGCAGATCACGAGGTCCTTGTTGACGATCTCGATGTCCGGGTCTTCCGTGATGTCGCCGGCGCGAATCGGTCCCTGCTTGGTGACCTTGAGCTTCAAAAACTTGGGATCATCGTTGTGCATCACGACGACGAGCTGCTTCAAGTTCAGCACCACGTCGGTGACGTCGTCGACGACACCGGGGATGTTCGAGAGCTCGTGCAGCACGCCCTTGATGCGGACGGCCGACACCGCCGCGCCCTGAATGGACGAGAGCAGCGTGCGCCGCAGCGCGTTGCCGAGGGTCAAGCCGAAGCCCCGCTCCAGCGGCTCCACGATGAAGCGCGCGTTGGTGGGCGTGGCGGTCGCGTCGTCGCGAACGATCTCCTTCGGCATCAATAGATTACGCCATTTCATGCTTCCGTTCCTCCGTCCTGCGATAACCCCGTTGAAGGGGCCCGCGGGTGATTACTTCGAGTAGAGCTCGACGATCAGTTGCTCGTCCACCGGCACCGGAATGACGTCGCGGCTCGGGATATCGGTGAAGACGCCTTCGAGCTTGTTCGTGTCGAGGTCGAGATACGGGACCGCCTGGCGGGCGTCCACGTTCTTGATCGCCTCGCGAATGATGAACAGATCGCGGCTCTTCCCGTGCGGGCCGATGCGGTCGCCCGGCGATACCAGGTAGCTCGGGATATTGACCTTCTTCCCGTTGACCTCGAAATGGTTGTGACGAATGAGCTGGCGCGCCTGGGCACGCGAGGTCGTGAATCCCAACCGGTATACGACGTTGTCCAGCCGCCGCTCCAGCAGCTGCAAGAGGGTCGTGCCGGTGATGCCCTTCTGGGCAGCCGCTTTATGGAAATAATTGCGGAACTGCCGCTCGAGCAAGCCGTAGGTCTTGCGCAGCTTCTGCTTCTCGCGCAACTGCACGTTGTACTTCGACGATTTTCTCACCCGCGCCTTGCCGTGCTGACCCGGCGGGGAGTTGCGCTTCTCAATCGCGCACTTGTTGGAGTAACAACGGTCGCCCTTCAAGAAGAGCTTTTCGCCCTCTCGACGGCACAGCTTGCACTTTGCGTCACGATACCTGGCCATTCATCCTCCAAGCGGGTAGCCGCGAGGCTACACGCGCCGCCGCTTCCTGGGGCGGCATCCGTTGTGCGGCTGGGGCGTGCAGTCCTTGACCGCGGTCACTTCCAGCCCGGCCGCGCGCAGCGACCGGATCGCGGCCTCGCGGCCCGCGCCCGGTCCCCTGATCCACGCTTCCACCTTTCGCATTCCCAATTCCAACGCTTCGCGCGCGCAGCGCTCGGCCGCCAACTGGGCGGCGAACGGCGTGCTCTTGCGCGATCCTTTGAAACCCACCATGCCCGGGCTCGCCCACGACACCACGGCCCCCGTCGAATCGGTGATGGTCACGATGGTGTTGTTGAAGGTCGACTTGATGTGCGCGACACCGTACGCGTCGACCTTCCTGAGCTTCTTCTTGCTGGCCGGGCGCTTGGCGCCCGCAGCCGGTTTGTTGGTCGTCAAACGGATTCCTCCTTAGCG
>DASPGK010000263.1:0-2395 GCA_035620655.1 Candidatus Krumholzibacteriia bacterium | reverse complement strand
TAGCCCTCCAGGATCAGCACGCCTTTGTTGTGGATCTTGCCGCTCATGTCGGCCTCGCGCTCAATGTTAATGACACCCGCGCGCCCCACCCCCGTCTCCGCGGTGATGCGGCTCGGCCGCGCGAACACGTGGTCGCCGACGTCGTAGATCGCGAGCCCGTTCACCTGGCCCACCTTGGCTCCGGAGGTGTCGATGAGGATCGAACCGTCGTCGTACATCTCCTGCACCTTGTCCTCGATCAGGCTCACGCGCCGCACCCGCTCCGCGACCGCCTTGGCCACGTGCGCCGCGCGCACCACCTTGGCCCCGTCCTTGGTCGCCCAGTGCGCAGCCTCGCGAATCAGGTCCCCCATCTCGCTGAAGCGCGTCGAAAGGCGGTCACGGCGACCCGCCAGGCGCGTGCCCTCTTCGATCACCAAGCCGCAGGCGCCGCTGTGGAACGCGGGCAGGCCCTCGACGCGGGTGAGGACGCGAATGAAGCGGCAGTAGCGCTTCTGGTTGGCGATCGTATTGGGCATCACGGTGTCGAAGTCCGCCTTGACCTTGAACACGGTGCGGAAGTCCTCGTCGTAATCCCACAGCGCCTGGTACATCCACGCCTCGCCGATCAGCACGATCTTCATGTCGAGCTCGACCGCCTCCGGCTTGATGGACGCGATCGGCATCAGCAGGAGCGAATCGAAGCCGCGAATGACGTGGCGCTGGCTCTTGAGCGCGCGCTTCAGCGCCACCCACACCATCGGCTCCTCGAACACGTCGACCATGTTCATGATCAAGTAGCCGCCGTTCGCGCGCAACAGCGAGCCGCCGCGGATGGCGGTGTGGTCGGTCCAGTGGTCGCCGTCCGGCCCGACGTAACGCTCGATGGTGCCGAAGACGTTGACGTAGGTGGGGGAGGTCTCGATGACCACGGGCGCTTCGCGCCGCCCGGCGTTGTCGACCAGGACGTTGACGTCGAAAGGCAGGAACTCGCGGCGCTTCTTGGCAATCTCCGCCTTGGGGACCACGAACATCGGCAAGTGGTCGAGGATGTACGTCCGTACGTCCTGGAGAAAGCGCGACACTTTGCCCGAGTCGAATTCCTTGGCGATGGCGGCCAATTCCCCGTCCACGAGCGGGGCCACGTATTGCTTCTCCAAATCGGCGGTGCGCTGGTCGAGCGTGCGATGGAGATCGCGCGTGGCCATCAGGAAGTCGTCGAGTTTGCGCGAAAGGGTGGAGTGGGCGGCCTGGAACTTCTCGTAGTCGCCCTGCTTGACCTTTCCCTGCACCAGGAGACTGGTCAGCCGGTCGATCGGCGTCGGTTCCCCGGCGACCAGCGGAACGATCTCGGGACGCGTGTAGCCTTCGTACTCGACCTGCACCATCGAGAAGCCGTTCTCGTTCACTTCCTTCTCGAGCTTCTGCAGCATGTCGTCGCGCGTCTTCTTGACTTCGTCCGCAATGCGGGCCTGTTGGCGCTTGAAACGCTCGCTCTGGAGCGCGCCGGGAATCAAGTTGACGACGTCGTCGAGCAGGTCTTTCATACGCGCGCGCAGCTTGCACGCGAAACCCGCCGGCAGCACGATACACACGGGCGTATCCTCGGCCGTGAAGTTGTGCACGTAGCAGATGTCGACCAAGTCGTCGCGCCGAAGGTCCATGCCTTCGAGCATGTAGCGGATGGCGGTGAGCTTGCCGGTTCCGGTCAGGCCGGAGACGAAGATGTTGTAACCGGGGCTACGGATCGAGAGGCCCAGCCGGATCGCGTCCAGCGCGCGGTCCTGCCCGATGATGTTGGGCTTGAACTCGAGCTCGTCGGTGGTCTCGAAGCCCAGGCGGGAGGCGTTGCACTCCCAGCGCAGGTCCTTCGGTGTGAGCGCCGGGTGCCGGCGCGGGGTTGCCTTGCGGCCCTTCATGGACGCAGTCTAATCCAGCGCGAACAGCGTGCGCCAGTCCACATCTTCCTTGAGGGGCTTCTGGTCGGGCTTGTACATGACGAAACGGTCCAGCACCAGTACGTCCATGTTGGTGCGCATGAAGCAGAGGTAGGCCTCGTGGGGCGTGCACACGATGGGCTCGCCGCGCACGTTGAACGACGTGTTGATAATCACCGGGCAGCCGGTCTTCTCGTCGAAGCGCTTGATGAGCTTGTAGTAGCGCGGGAGCGAGTGTTCGTCGACGGTCTGGATGCGGGCCGAGTGGTCGACGTGCGTCACCGACGGGATGGTACGTTTGCCCTCGCGAACGTCCGCGACCAGCAGCATGTACGGGCTGGGTACGTCGAGGTCGAACCACTCGCTGCACTTCTCCTCCAGCACCGAGGGCGCGAAGGGCCGGAAGCTCTCGCGGAACTTGATCTTGAGATTGACCACACTCTTGTTCTCGGGGTTGCGCGCATCCGCGATGATGGAGC
>DASPGK010000262.1:0-13212 GCA_035620655.1 Candidatus Krumholzibacteriia bacterium | reverse complement strand
TGTCCGCCGGCGCCGACTCCGCGCGCGCGGGGGATGAGCACGAGGGACATCGCCGCTAGAGACCGATGAATACGTCCTCTCCTCAACACAACGGACTGATCCACAAGTGGATCGCATTCTCCGCGGCCAATCGCGTGCTCGTGATCATGCTCACGGCCGCCGCGCTCGTGTACGCGTTCTACACCATGCGGCACATCCGCTTGGACGCCATCCCGGACCTCTCGGACACCCAGGTCATCGTCTACACGAAGTGGGATCGCAGCCCGGACATCATGGAAGACCAGGTCACGTATCCGATCATCACGGCGCTGCTCGGTGCGCCGAAGGTGAAGACGATCCGCGGCTTCAGCGATTTCGGCTTCAGCTACGTATACGTCATCTTCCAGGACGGCACCGACATCTACTGGGCGCGCAGCCGCGTGGTCGAATACCTGCAGAAGATCACCGGTACCCTGCCGCCCGGCGTCAACCCTTCGCTCGGTCCCGACGCGACCGGAGTGGGTTGGGTCTATCAGTACGCACTGGTCGACAAGACGGGGAAGCACAGCCTCGCCGACCTGCGCAGCTTCCAGGACTGGAATCTGCGCTTCGCGCTGCAATCGGTCGCGGGGGTCGCGGAAGTGGCCGGCATCGGCGGATTCCAGAAGCAGTACCAGATCACCATCGATCCCAACCGCCTGCAAAGCTACGGCCTCGGCATGATGGAGATCATCGAAGCGGTCCGCAAGTCGAACAACGAAGTCGGCGGCCGCTTGATCGAGTGGAGCGGGCGCGAGTACATGGTGCGGGCGCGCGGCTACATCCAAGACACCGCGGCGCTCGAAGACGTGGTGGTCAAGACCAGTACGCAGGGGACAGCGGTGCTCTTGCGCGACGTGGCCACCATCGCGCTCGGCCCGCAGCTGCGGCGCGGTGTCGCCGACTTCGACGGCGACGGCGACGCCGTCGGCGGCATCATCGTGATGCGCCACGGGGAAAACGCGCTCAATGTGATCGAGCGCGTGAAGAGCAAGCTGGAAGAGCTGAAGCCGTCGCTTCCGGAGGGCGTGGAAGTCGTCTCCACCTACGACCGCTCCCATCTGATCAAGGAATCGATCGACAACCTCAAGCACGAGCTGATCGTCGAGATGATCATTGTCAGCCTCGTGATCATGTTCTTTCTGTTCCACGGACCGTCGGCCTTCGTGCCCATCATCACGATTCCCGTCACGGTGGCGCTCTCGTTCATCCCCATGTACCACATGGGCGTCACCTCCAACATCATGTCGCTGGCGGGCATCGCGATCTCGGTCGGCGTGCTGGTGGACGGCGCGATCGTCTTGGTCGAGAACGCCTACAAGAAGCTGGAGATCTGGCACGAGCAGGGGCGTGTGGGCGATTACCACGACACCCTGCTCAAGGCGATCCAGGAGATCGCGCCGTCGGTGTTCTTCTCGTTGCTAGTGATCGCGGTCTCGTTTCTGCCGGTGTTCACGCTGATCGACCAGGAAGGTCGCCTGTTCAAACCGCTGGCCTACACCAAGACGCTCGCCATCGCGCTGGCGGCCCTGCTCGCGGTGACGCTCGATCCCGCGGTGCGAATGATGTTCACGCGCATGGACCCGATCCGGGCGCGCCCGCGCTGGCTGGGGCGAGCGCTGACCACGGCGCTGGTGGGCCGGTACTACCCGGAAGAAAAGCACCCGATCAGCAGGATTCTGTTCCGGCTCTACGAGAAGCCGTGCCGGCTGGTGCTGCGGCATCCTCGCAAAGTGATCGCGCTCTCGGCCTTGGTGGTTGCGACGACGATTCCGGTGTACATGAAGCTCGGACACGAGTTCATGCCGCCTCTGAACGAGGGCGCCATTCTCTATATGCCCACGACACTGCCGGGTCTGTCGGTGACCGAAGCGCAGCGATTGATGCAGATCGAGGACCGCATCCTGAAGGGCTTCCCCGAAGTGGTCACTGTTTGGGGCAAGGCCGGTCGCGCCGACACCTCGACCGATCCGGCTCCGTTCTCGATGATGGAGACCACGGTTGTCCTCAAGCCGAAGGAGCAGTGGCGGCACAAGGAGCGGTTCTTCAGCGGATGGCCGAAGCCCTTGCGCGAGGTGCTCGGGCACGTATGGCCGGAGCACATCTCGTGGGACGAGCTGATCGACGAAATGGACCGCGCGCTGCAGATCCCCGGCAACGTCAACGCGTGGACCATGCCCATCAAGGGGCGCATCGACATGCTCTCGACCGGGGTGCGCACGCCGATCGGCATCAAGATCTTCGGCGCGGACCTCGACCAATTGCAGCGCATCGGAGAACAGGTGGAAGGGATCGTTCGTCAGGTGCCGGGAACCCGCAGCGTCTACGCCGAACGCGCGGGCGGCGGCTACTTCGTGGATTTCGTCCCCAAGCGCCGGGAGCTCGCCCGCTACGGCCTCACCATCGACGATCTGCACGCCGTCATCATGAGTGCGGTGGGCGGCGAGAACATCACCACGACCGTCGAAGGCCGCGAGCGCTACTCGGTGAACTTGCGCTATCCGCGCGACCTGCGCGCCGACCTCGACCAGCTTCGACGGGTTCTCGTCACGGCCCGGGTGGGAGGCATGAGGGAACGCGCCGGCGACGGCATGGGGAGCCGCGGCAGCGATGCGGGGGCGGCGGAACCCATTCAAGTTCCCATGAGCGAACTGGCGGACATCGAGCTGGTCAACGGTCCCTCCATGATCCGCGACGAAAACGGCATGTTGTCGGCCTACGTGTACGTGGACATCACCGGCCGCGATATCGGCGGCTACGTCGACGAAGCCAAGCGCGCCGTCGCCGGCCAACTGCAAGTTCCCACCGGCTACTCGCTGGTTTGGAGCGGCCAGTACGAGAACATGCTGCGCGTTCGCGAACGGCTGAAAATCGTCATACCGGTGACCATCCTGCTGATCTTCCTGCTCCTGTACGCCAACACCAAGTCGACGATGAAGGCCATGATCGTCATGCTGGCCGTACCCTTCAGCCTGGTGGGCGCGGTGTGGTTCCTGTACCTGCTCGACTACAACGTGTCGATCGCGGTGTGGGTCGGCATGATCGCTCTGGCCGGCCTCGACGCCGAGACCGGCGTGTTCATGCTGCTGTTTCTCGACATGAGCCACGACGAGTACAAACGCGCCGGCAAACTGAAAACCGTCGCCGATCTCCACGAAGCCATCGTGCACGGGGCGGTCAAGCGCATCCGGCCCAAGATGATGACCGTGATGGCGGCCGGCATGGGCTTGATGCCGATCATGTGGAGCACCGGCACCGGCGCCGACATGATGAAGCGCGTCGCGGCACCCATGGTGGGAGGTCTGTTCACGAGCTTCGGGATGGAGCTCCTGGTCTATCCGGCCATCTACCTGATCTGGCGAAGCAGAGAACTGAAGTCGGCCGCGCCGTCGAGCGCGTAGGAAGGACGCACATGGCGACGATGTACACGTGCCCGATGCACCCCGAGGTCCGCCAGAGCGGGCCGGGGAGTTGCCCGAAATGCGGGATGGCGCTGGAGCCGGAGATTCCCACCGCCGGCTCGGAGCCGGAGACCAATCCCGAGCTCAAGGACATGACGCGACGCTTCTGGGTCTCCGTCGCCCTGTCGATCCCGATCGTCCTCTTGGCCATGGGTCACATGGTCTTCACCGGAGCGCACCTCGTGTCGCCGCGCGCGCGCACGTTCATCGAACTCGCGCTCGCGACACCGGTGTGCGTGTGGGCCGCGTGGCCTTTCTATGCCCGCGCCGTGGCGTCGGTGCGCAATCGCAGTCTCAACATGTTCACGCTGATCGGGCTCGGCGTCGGCGTGGCGTACGTCTACAGCGTGGTCGCGGCACTGGTGCCGCAAATCTTCCCGGCCTCGTTTCGAGAGGGGGGCGTGGTCGCGGTCTACTTCGAAGCGGCGGCGGTGATCGTGACGCTGGTGCTGCTGGGCCAGGTGCTCGAGCTGCGCGCCCGCAGTCGAACGGGCTCGGCCATCAAGAAGCTGCTCGGGCTCCAGCCCGCGACGGCGCGTCGCCTGTGCGATCACGGCCACGAGCACGACATTCCGTTGTCGCACGTGCACGTGGGCGATCGCTTGCGCGTGCGCCCGGGAGAGAAGGTCCCGGTCGACGGCGTCGTGCTCGAGGGAACGAGCGCGGTCGACGAGTCCATGGTGACGGGCGAATCGATGCCGGTCGAGAAGCAACCCGGCGATCGCGTGATCGGATCGACCGTCAACGCGAGCGGTTCGTTCATCATGCGCGCGGAGAAGGTCGGTTCGGAGACGCTGCTCGCGCGCATCGTGGCGATGGTCGCCGAAGCCCAGCGCAGCCGGGCGCCGATCCAGAAGCTCGCCGACATGGTCTCGGGCTACTTCGTTCCCATCGTCATCGTGGTCGCGGTGATTACCTTCGCGGTGTGGGCGCTGGCCGGACCCGAGCCGCGCATGGCCCACGCCATTGTCAATGCGGTGGCGGTCCTGATCATTGCGTGCCCGTGCGCACTCGGCCTCGCGACCCCCATGTCGATCATGGTCGCCACCGGCAAGGGCGCGACCATCGGCGTGCTGTTTCGAAATGCGGAGGCCATCGAGACCTTGCGCAAAGTCGATACCCTCGTGGTCGACAAGACCGGCACGCTGACCGAAGGAAGACCGAAGCTCGTCGCCGTGGAAGCGCGCGGGGTCGACGAACGCGAACTCCTGCACGTCGCGGCGAGCCTCGAACGCGGAAGCGAGCACCCGCTCGCGGCCGCCGTCGTGAAGGGTGCGCACGAGCGCGGCGTGTCGCCCGCGACGGCCGAGGCGTTCATATCGATCGCGGGCCAAGGTGTGCGCGGACGCGTGAACGGCCGTGAGGTGGCGCTGGGCAATCGGGCGCTCATGGAATCGATCGGCGCGCGGCTCGACGACCTCGCCGAGCGCGCCGAGTCGATGCGCGCCAGCGGTCAGACGGTGATGTTCGTCGCAGTCGACGGACGCATCGCTGGGCTCTTGGGTGTGGCGGATCCGATCAAACCGACCACGCCGGACGCGATTCGAAAATTGAACGACGACGGCGTGCGCGTCGTCATGCTCACCGGCGACAGCGCCACGACCGCCCATGCGGTGGCGCGGCAACTGGGGATCGGCGACGTCATGGCGGAAGTCCTCCCCGACCAGAAGGCGAGCATCGTCAAACGTCTGCAGTCCGAAGGGCACGTGGTCGCGATGGCGGGGGACGGGGTCAACGACGCCCCCGCGCTGGCGCAGGCCGACGTGGGCATCGCGATGGGCACCGGCACCGACGTCGCCATGGAGAGCGCGGGCGTTACGCTGGTCAAAGGCGACCTCCGGGGGATCGCGCGCGCGCGGCGCTTGAGCCGGGAAACGATCGCCAACATCAAGCAGAACCTGTTCTTCGCGTTCGTGTACAACGCCGCGGGAGTGCCGCTGGCGGCTGGGGTCTTGTACCCCGCCTTCGGACTTCTCTTGAGCCCCATCGTGGCGGCGGCGGCAATGAGCTTCAGCTCGGTATCCGTGATCGGAAACGCCCTGCGGCTGCGCAAGGGGGAGGTGTGATCGCGCTATTCGGTAGTTGTGTATGTAATTTGAAAGTGCTAGCTTGTTCAAACCAGGGTGTCGATGCGTCGACACCCAATTACTCTGAGGAGGAGTCGACATGAAGAAGACGTTGTTTGTGGCGATGGCGATCGTTTTGGCGACCAGTGCGATTGCGCTGGCCGGCGACGACGCGAAGAAGGCAAAGGCCGCTCCCACGACCCTGACCGGGGAAGTCCTGGATCTCTATTGCTACATGGGGCATCCCGAGTCCGCTACCGGCGCCGAACACGCGAAGTGCGCCCAGGCGTGCGTTTCGAAGGGGCTGCCGATCGGCTTTCTGACGGCGGACGGAACCATCTACCTGATCATCGGCAAGGACCACGAGTCGGCCAGCACCGCGGTCGCGGAATGGGTCGGCAAGCAGTCGACGATCACGGGCCATATCAAAGAGCAGAAGGGCATGAAGGCGATCGAGTTGGTGTCGATTGCAGCGGCGAAGAGCTAGTTCGGCCGCATGACCTTGCGGTTGCGTGTCGAGTGGTCGACATCGCGATCGCGTCGCGAGCAAGCTCGCAAGCAGCCTGAGAGTCACAACATGGACGCGCGTGGCCGGTTTCACCCATCGGCCGCGCGCGTCTTTCGTTGGGCGCGCGAATCGCGT
Organism: Candidatus Krumholzibacteriia bacterium; assembly: GCA_035620655.1. Classification (GTDB taxonomy): domain Bacteria; phylum Krumholzibacteriota; class Krumholzibacteriia; order WVZY01; family JAKEHA01; genus JAKEHA01. The sequence continues at coordinate 7,024 of DASPGK010000262.1, read as the reverse complement.
GCACTCGATTGCCTTCCATCGGCTTGCATGGTTCGGCAGGCATGGCGCACTCCGTGCCTATACCGTCCGCGTGACTGGTTGTGCCGGGTGGGGTGGATGAACGGGAGGTTGAGTCATGACGAGTCTAGTGGTTGGGGTACGACGCACGAATGCGCGTCGTTGGACGAATGGCATCGTGGCGGCGTCGATTCTGGCGGCACTCGCGGGATGCGGGGAGGATCGCACCAGCAATGCCGACGACCGGAAGCCCATCGCCGTCACGGCCTCGGGCATCGAAATCATGGAGGTCAAACGGAACGAACCAGAGCGGATCGTCGAGGCGGTCGTCGTCGCCGGGGGAGAGGAGAGACAGGTGACGCTCGCGCCGGTCCTCGACGGTCCGCTTCCCTTCGCCGTGACCGCGACGATTCATCCGGCGGGTGGTCGAGGGCCAGTGGCCTTGTCGTACGGTTGGGACCAGCACTCCGGCGCGGCGTGGTTCCAACAAAGCAGCGACGGAGAGACGTTCGAGATGTCGCGCGTGACGACACAGGGGCGCGTGGTCGAGGAGTACGACTTCGACGGCCACTTCCTTCGGTTGGAGTACGCCGAGCTGCCCGCGGCCGTCGTCGACAAGACGATCGAAAAGTTCCACCGCGGGGAGTCCCTCGACGCGTCGTCGCCGGATGTGATCGAGCTCGGGGGAGCGATTCGCGAGTTCGAGGACTTCGTCGCCCAGGCGTCGCCGTATCTCGAAGCGGAAGGGGAAGACGTGGAGCTCCTGACGTCCCTACTGGGCGACCGCGTCTTCGTGGAGGCCGTCGTCGGGGAGGACATCGAGCCGGCTCGCCCGGATGCCTTCTGTCGTTTCATGAACTTGTGCGCGGCGCTCTCGTGCCGGTTCATCGTCAATCCGCACGTGTGCGCGCTGTGCACCGCGGGATCGCTGGCGTGTCTCTTCATGGATGCGTTCTGCGCGGCGTGGTGCGGCGGATAGTCGCAGGCGCGCGCCCACAAGCTCGACAGGGGAGGCCCATGCTCGCGACGGCTCCGGCGGTAGTTTGCGCCGGGGCCGTCGTCCCGCCGCGCGCTCGGCGACTCCGACAATTCCACGTTCGCACTTTGGAGCGGTCGCGGATATAATGCGCCGCGTGCGGTCCTCCGGTCGCGCCCATCTCTCCGCCATCACGCTCGCCGCGCTCGTGCTCGGCGGTTTCGCCGCGTGGGGACTCCTCCATCATATGCGAAAGCCCGAGCTCACGCCCGAGCTTCGCGGCTATGCGCTCGCCGAGGAACTCGGTTGCCACGGTTGCCACGGGCCGCGCGGCACCGGCGGCGTTCGCAACCCGCGCGCGGGCTTCCAGCAGACCACGGGCGAGATCCCGGCGTGGGACGGCGGCAGCGCGATGATGTACGTGAAAAGCGAAGACGAGATTCGCGAGTGGATCCTCGACGGTCGACCGTGGCGGTTGGTGTTGCGCGACTCGCTGGCGGCGCGCGCGGCGCGCGCGGACTCCGACACCACGTCGCCGTTTCCGGAGCCGGGGCGCGTCGAGCTGCGGCCGGGCCGCCTCGCGACGGTGACGCCGCCGGTTCGCATGCCCGCCTATCGGGGAGTCGTCGACGATCAGCAGCTCGAGGATCTCGTCGCCTATTACAAGGCCGTCGCGGGGTATGGCAGCGAGGTGGATGCGATGCCGGCCGACGCGCGCGCCGGATACGCGATCGCGCGCGACACGGGGTGCTTCGGCTGCCACGGGCCGGGCGGGCTCATCGGAGTCAAGAATCCGCGCAGCTTCAAGGGCTACATCCCGCCCTGGCACGGTCCCGATTTCCACGATCTGGTACGCAACGACGACGAGCTGCGCGCCTGGATTCTCGACGGGGGTATCGCCCGCATCGCCGAAAACCGGGTCGGGCGGTGGTTCACGACGCGCCAAGTCGTCAAGATGCCCGCGTACAGTGGCGTGCTCGCCGATTCGAGCGTCGCCGACCTCATGACCTACATCAAGTGGACGGCCGCTACCTATTCGCGATGACGCCGCTTCGACGAAGCTCCGGCACGACCAGCTGCAACACTTCCTTCCGAATCTGCTCGGCGCTGGTGGGATCGACCGACTCCGTGGTTCCGGACCACACCAGCATCCCGCCGTTCTCGGCGCTCCAGATGTCGATGCGAATGCGCACGATCTGATCGACTTCGACATAGCCGGGCTCGTAGACGGTCTGGTACGCGGGATAGTAGTAACCTCCCCAGTAGCCGTGCCCGCCGTACCCGTACCCGCCGTAGCCGCCGTAGCCTCCATAGCCTCCGTAGTACGACGTGGGCATCGTCGTTACGTAGCCGGGCACGTACGTCTCGCGCGTCTCGGTTCCCAGGGGCATCACGATGATGACGCCGTTGTAGCCGTCGCGCGAGACGACGTCGACGACCTGCTGCGTGTCCGGGAGCGCGGTCGCGAAATCGCGGTACGACGGAACCGCGCTCACCTTGACCCGCGTCAGCTCGGCCACCACCGCGTCCTCGATAAATCGGCGGCGCGCTTGGTCGGTGCGAAAGCCGATGACGTACATCTTGTCGATGGGCTGCGCGGGATGCGCGGGGTCCTTCCACATGTTGACCAGCTGCGAGCTCGAACAAGAGTCGAGCGCCATCGAGAGCAGGAGCACGCAGGCGAGGGTGCGCCACGAGGCGGGATGAATCGAGATACGCATGACGAAATGGGCTCCTTGGTTCGAGTGCGCAACGGCGGCAGGGGACAGCCGGATTCTACCAGGCGAACCGCCGGTTCTCAAGGCGCGCTATGCGCTTGCGGCGGCGCTCTCTCTCGTTTACGCTTGGGCCCGCTCACGCGTTCCAACTCGAGGAAGGCACTATGTCGATCGCACCACGCATACCCGTTCGCAATCGCGCCTGCGCCGCATGTCTGACCGCGGTCGCGGCGCTCCTCGTTGCATCGGCGTCGCTCGCCGGCGACAAGGAGTGGCCGCAGGCGGTCGACGTCAAAGAGGGCAAGATCGTGATGTACCAGCCGCAGCCCGAGACGCTCGAAGGCAATGTGCTCAAATCGCGCGCGGCGGTGTCGATTTTGCCAAAGGGGACCACCGAGCCCGTGTTCGGCGCGGTGTGGCTCGAGAGTCAAGTCGAGGTCAAAAAGGACGACCGCGAAGTGAAGATTCTCGGCACGCGCGTCATCAACGCGCGCATCGCGGACTCCAAGCCCGGCCAGGAAGAGCGCTTCATGGAGATCCTGCAAGAGGAGATCGGGGACTCCGAGTTCAAGATCGACTACGACCGCCTGATCGCGAGCCTGCAGGACGCCGAGGTCCAGGCGACCACGGCCGAGGGACTTCGCAACGACCCGCCGAAGATCATCATCGAGTACGCGCCCGCGATCCTGGTCGTCATCGACGGCCAGCCGACCCTGCGCGCCATCCCCGACTCCGATCTCGAGCGCGTGGTCAACACGCCCTTCTTCATCGTGAAGAAGGACGACCGGTATTGGCTCAACGGGGGCGAGGACTGGTTCTCGACCAAGGAGTTCACCGGCGAGTGGGAGCGCGACCGCGTGCCCGTCTCGGTGAACGACGCGTGGAAGGACGACCTCAAGCGCCAGGGCACCACACCCGCCAAGGCCGAGGAATCGAAAGACAACCGCGAGCCGAAGATCATCGCCGCCACCGAGCCCACCGAGCTCATCGTCATCGACGGCGAGGCGCAATACCGCCCCATCGTGGGAGACGAGCTGCTCTACGTGAGCAACAGCGAGAGCGACGTGTTCATGGAAGTGGCGTCGCAGAACTACTTCGTCCTCTTGTCGGGACGCTGGTACCGGAGCAAGTCGATGGACGGGCCGTGGCAGTACGTGCAGTCGGACGCGCTGCCCGAGTGCTTCGTGCGCATCCCGACCAATTCGGACAAGAGCCAGGTACGCGTGTTCGTCGCCGGCACGCAAGAGGCGAAGGAGGCCGTGCTCGACTCGCAGGTTCCCCAGACCGCCGCCATCAATCGCGCCGCGGCCACGCTCACGGTGACCTACGACGGCGAGCCCAAGTTCGAGCCCATCCCAAAGACGTCGATCGAGCTGGCGCAGAACACCGACAAAACCGTAATGAAGATCGACGGACGCTACTACTGCTGCGAGAACGCGGTGTGGTTCATCGCCGACGCGCCCAAGGGACCGTGGGCGGTGTGCGACAGGGTGCCCGACGAAGTGCAGAAGATTCCGCCCGAGAGTGCCGCCTACAACACGAAGTACGTCTATATCTACGAATCGACGCCGGAGGTCGTGTACGTCGGCTACACGCCCGCGTACGTGGGCTGCTATCCGTACTACGGCTCGATCGTGTACGGCACGGGTTGGTATTACCCGCCCTACGTGAGCCCGCACTACTACTACCCGCGACCGTGCACGTGGGGATTCCACGTGAACTACAACCCGTGGACGGGGTGGAGCTGCGGGATGAGCTGGAGCAACGGGTGGGCGCACTTCTCGGTCGGTTTCGGCGGAGGCGGCGGGTGGTGGGGACCTCCGGGCTACGCGTGGCGGCCGAACTATCCCGCGCACCACGGCAACGTGATCGTGAATCGCCCCGTCAATATCAACACGGGGAACCGGGTCAGTCACCATAACGGCCAGGACAACTTGTATCAGCGCCCGTCGACCAGGCCCGCGGTCGCCGACCGCGAGACCGCTGCGCGCAATCGCCCCGGATCGAGCCCGGGTGTGAGCACGCGCGAAGCGAAGCCGTCGCGCTCGCGCGAGAACAACGTGTACGCCGATCAGAACGGCAACGTGATGCGGCGCGAGAACGACGGCTCCTGGTCGCAGCGCGACCAGGGCTCGTGGAAGCCCGCCGACGGGCGTCCGCAGAGCAAGGACGCGGCCACGCGCCCCGGTGGCGGCGCAAGCGCGGGCCAGCAGCCAGCGACGCGACCCGGCGGCGCAACCCCGGGCACGCAACCCGCGACACGGCCGGCGACGCCGCAGACGCGCCCGTCGCAGCCGAACACGCAGCAGCTCAACCGTGACTACCAGAGTCGCCAGCGCGGCAACCAGCGCGTCAACAACTACCAGGGCCAGACGCGCTCGCGGCCGTCGTCACGACCGGCCGGGCGATCCGGTGGCGGTGGACGGCGGCGATAGAAAATGAAGCGGGTCCTCGTGGCGGCGTTTGGGTGCGTGATGGGGGTGTCATCGGCGGCATGGCCGCAGTCACACACCACGGCCCCCGTGCTCAAGTACCCCATCAGCGCGCGCTCGGCAGGGATGGGTGAGACGGGTGTCGCCGACAACTCCGACCCCGCGAACATCTACTACAACCCCGCGAACGTCGTGGGACCCGCGCGCGTGTATGTACAGGGCTCGCGCTGGGACATCGCACCCCTGATCGCCGACGACTTGTGGATCGGCGGCGGGAGCGCCGGCGTGTCCTATGCGCGACGCGACGCGAATCCGTTCGTGTGGAGCGCCGACGTCTCCTACGAACGCTTCGACTACGGGACGAGCATCGCGACCACGCCGAGCGGCCAGCCCCTCGGCGAGTATGAAACCGTCGAGCACTGCATCGCGCTCACCATTGGCGCCGGCCTCTCGATCGGAGAGCGGTCGGAATTGCGCGTGGGCGCAGCCGCCAAGCGATGGGACCCCGACTATGCGCCCGACGAGTTCACCATTCCGGATGCGCCCGAGGACGTCACGGGCTACGCGTTCGATGCCGGAGCCACGTTCGCACTCCGCGCCGTCGTGGCCGAATGGAACGTGACGCCCGCGGTCGCACTCGCGATCGTCAACGCGGGTCCCGACGTGGAGTACGACTCGGACAACGAAGACCCGCTCCCCACTCGATTCCATTTCGGCACCAGCGTTCGCGTCGAAAGCCCGACCGTCCACGTGCTGACGGCGAGCGTGCCGCTCATCGCACTGGTCTACAACCTCGAAGGCGTGGAGCGATTCCACGACGACGGTTTCTCGTGGGGAATCGGCGGCGAATTGGCCGTCGCGCAGATCGTGTTCGTTCGCGCGGGTGTTTCGGACTTCGACGACGAAGACACGATCGCCGACGACTACAAAGACGAATCCGGCTGGGGCTTCGGGCTCGGCGTGCCGGCCGGCTCGCTTCGCGCGCGCTTCGACTACGCGAAGACGTCCGACGCCTTCGACGAGGAAAAGTTGGGATTCGAGTTGGCGTGGCTTCTATAATGCGCACCGGTCCGAGGCTCCGTTCAGAATGAAAGAGGTCGAGATGCGAACCCCTAAGGTCACGATCGCACTGGTCTTCTCGATGGTGTTGGCGACCGCATTCGCTTCGGTCGCCGTCGCAGACGAGGATCCTCCCGGCACGCACCGCGATTGGGGTATCGGCGCGCACATTCGCGCCGGCGGCGCGGGCTTGAGCTACGGTGATTTTCTCGAGAAGGGGACGGCGTGGGACTTCGAGCTCTTCCGGCAGCGCGGCGACTGGCGCTACGGCGTCGGCTTGACCTTTGGTTCGCTCGCGATGAAGTCGCCTTATGAGCACGAGCCCGAGTGGGCGCACTTCGAGACGTTCATCTCCGCCTCGCGCGTGTTTCGCAACGGCGAATCGGTGCGGCCGTACCTGCAGGGACGCTTCGCGGTCGCGCGCTCGCACCCACGCTCGACGTTGTTCGCGAAGAACGACATTGACTCGCTCGAGTCCGGCGAGAGCCCGACCGACGCGCACAACGGAGTCGGTTTGAGCCTCGTCCCGGGGATGGAGTTCGAGGTCGCGCACGGCGTCGCGATCGACGTCGCCGCGTACCTCAATTGGTGGCTCACGTCGACGTACCCGCTGCAGGACTACCAGGGCAATCGTCCGCTGGGATCGCAGGAAGACCCCAACAACGGACTCGAATGGGGCGGCCGCATCGGATTGACCTGGCGGCCGATGTCGTATGAGGAAATCGTGCGTCCGAGTGCGGCGCCCGACTTGACGCCGCTTCCGGAGATGGATCGCCATAAGGACGCGTGGGGTGTGACGCGCAGCTACGGCTGGGCCTACGGCGAAGTGCTCGCGATCAATT
>DASPGK010000261.1:0-6492 GCA_035620655.1 Candidatus Krumholzibacteriia bacterium | reverse complement strand
CGTGCCGTACGTCGTGGCCCAGGTGCTCGGCGCGGTCGTGGCCGGCGGGGTGCTGTACGTGATTGCGAGCGGTCAGAGTGGCTTCGACGTGTCCGCGGGGTTTGCTTCCAACGGTTACGGCGAGCACTCGCCCGGCGGCTACACGATGGGTGCCGCGCTCGTCACCGAGATCGTCATGACCATGATGTTCCTCATCGTCATCCTCGGAGCCACCGACCATCGGGCGCCGGCCGGGCTCGCGCCGATCGCGATCGGCTTGTGCTTGACGCTGATCCATTTGATCAGCATTCCGGTCACCAATACGTCGGTGAATCCGGCGCGCAGCACGGGTGTTGCGGTGTTTGCGGGCGGTTGGGCGCTTGCGCAGCTGTGGTTTTTCTGGGTCGCTCCCGTGATCGGGGCGGTGATCGGCGCCGTCGTGTATCGCTCGCTTGGCAGAGAGGCCGCGCGCTAGGGCGTGGTCGTTTCAGCGTGCGAACGCGTTCACCAGCACGAGACTCAGTGCCGGCGCATACGTGATCACGACCAGAGCCGCGAACAACAAGAGGAGAAACGGAACGCTGGCGCTCGCGAGTTTTAGCACGGGCTCGCGGAAGCGGTACGACGAAATGAACAGATTGAGGCCCACCGGAGGCGTCAGATAGCCGATCTCGAGGTTGGTGAGAAACACGATACCCAAATGCACGGGGTCGACGCCGAACCCCGCCGCAACCGGCGCAATCAGCGGGACCACCACGATGAGCGCCGAAAAGATGTCCATCAGGCACCCAACGATGAGCAAGAAAACGTTCAGAATCAGTAGGAACGTGTACTTGTTGGACACGTAGGTCTGCATCCACTCCAGGATTCGCATGGGGACTTCGGCATCGATCAAGTAGTTCACGAAGCCGAACGAGCACATCACGATCACGAGGATCCCACCCACCAGTGCCATGCTCTCCGCGACGATTGACGGAACGCGCCGCACAGAGACGTCGCGATACACGAATACCTCCACGACCAGCACGTAGAGCGCCGTGATCGCCGCCGCTTCCATCACCGTGATAATGCCGCCGTAGATGCCGCCCAGTACCACCACGGGGAGCGGGATCTCCCACGCCGCCGCGCGCATCGCGGCGCTCGCGCGCGCGAACGAAAACGGATCGCGCCGCACGCCGTCGCGTTTGCCGCGGTACGCGCCGTAGGTCGCCAGCATGATCACGAGCAGGATTCCGGGTAGCAGGCCGGCCAAGAACAACTGGTCGACTTCGACTTCGGCCACGTAGCCGTAGATGATGAGCGGCAAGCTGGGCGGAAAGAGCAGTCCGAGGCTTCCGGACGCGGTGATCAGCCCCAGGCTGAAACGCCGGTTGTATCCGTCCGCGAGCAACGCGGGGAGCAGGAGCCCTCCCATCGCGACGATGGTGACGCCGGACGCGCCCGTGAACGCGGTAAAGACCGCGCACGCGACCAGTGCCACCACCGCGAGGCCGCCGGGGAAGAACGCGCGCGACAGGTTCAAGAGCCGTTCGGGTGCCTTGCTGTGTGCGAGCAGGTACCCCGCGAACGTGAAGAGCGGGATGGCGACGAGCAGCGGCGAGCCGGCGATCGAGTACATCGAGACCGCTACCGAGGAGACGTCGACCCCCGATTGGTGGAACAGGATCAGCGCCAGTGCGCCGAAGACCGCGAACAGGGGCATCCCGTACAGGGCCAGCACGGCGAGGAGAATGCCGACGACGACCATCATCGGTTATTCCTCCAGGCCGGATTCCGCCGATTCGCGGCCGAGAAAGATCGCGAGCACGGTGCGATAGGTGATCATCGCGAACGCGATCGGCAGCACCAGTTGCAGCACCCACGTGCGGATGCCGAGGAAAGCCACGTCGCCGTAACTCCGCTCGTTCGCGATCAGGCGGACGGCGGCGATCATGAGCGCGTAGGCCGCCACCGCGGTGACTCCGTACACGACCAAGCGCCGCAGCGGCAGGAGCGAGGGCGGGAGCAGGCGCGAAAGCGAGTCGACCGAGATGTGGCGCATACGCGCCGAGGCGAGTGCGGCGCCCAGCGCCCCCAGCCATAAGACCAGGTGACGCATCAGCGGGTCCGCCCACAGCAGCCCGGAGTTGAACGCGTTGCGCAACAGGATCTGGGCGCAGCCGAACAGCACGAGCGCCAGGAGCATCAGCGCGATGAGGGCGATCTCGATTCGGCCGGTGAACGCGAAAAATCGTCGCGCGCGCGCGGACCGCTCCAGGCCCGCCCGCAGCAGGGCCAGGACGGCGATCGCGACGAAGCCCAGGACGATCAGCGCTGCCGATGGAATCGCCATGGCACGGCGGCGATCAATTCGACGAGCCGGCAGTCCGGTTCTTCCGGTAATCGGCGAGGAGTGTTTTCACGCGCTCCAAGAGCTCGCGCGAATAGAGCGCGGGCACGCCGTCATCCCAGGCCGCGCGCCCGCGCGTGGCGAACTCCTGCCGGGTGGCGGCGTCGATCGAAACCACCTGCACCCCTTCCTTCTTGATCTCGGCGACGGCCTCGTCGTTCTGCGTGCGAGTCTTCTGGGTTAGGGCGGCGAGCTCCCGGCGCGTCACCTCGAGCAGGATCGCGCGGTCCGCGGCGCTCACTCCCGCGAGGGACTTCTCGCTGGCGACGACGGCGCTAATCCCGTGCGTGATGGGGGCGTCGGTCATGTACTTGACCCGCGTGAACCACTGCAGCGCCACGCACGCGAGGGGCGACGCGTACACGCCGTCCACGACGCCCGTCTGGAGCGAGGTCAGCACGTCGGGCGCCGCCAGCGGAATGGGTGTGATGCCGAACGCCTTGTAGAAGATCTCGGCGAGTTGGTCGCCCGACCAGATCCACCACTTCGTTCCCGGCATGTCGGACACTTTACGCACCGGCGCCTTCGTGTACAGGTACACGAAGCCGACGTCGGTCCAGCCCAGGAGCGCGTGCTCCTTGGCCGCGAACGCCTTCTCGTAGTAGTCGTTGGTGGCGTTGCGCACGTAGTCGAGCTCGTCGAGCGACTCGAACATGAAGGGCAGCTCGAGCACGCGCGTCTCCGGGACGATTGCGCCCAGGCCGAATCCGGTGAATCCGGCGGCGTGGATCTGCCCATTGCGCATCTTGCGAATGACGTCTTTCTCGTCGCCCTGCACGCCGCCGGGGTAGAACTTGAAGCCCACGCGGTTCTCCGTGCGGGTGCGCACGTCCTCGTCGATCTTGCGCATCGTTTTCATCCACGTGCTGCCGTCGGGTGCCAGCGTGGCGAGCTTGATCTCGACCTGCGCCTTGGCGGGAGTCTTGGCCTTCTGGGCGTGCGACGGCGAAGCGAGGGCGACGAGCGTCGCCGCGACGATGAAACTAGAACAGCGCATCGGTCTCTCCTAGCAAGATGGCAGACTTCTGTCGTGCGATGAGGTTCAACAGGCGATAGGGATCGTCCTCGACGGACGGCGTGTCGCCCACGGCCTCCAGGACGCGCACAAACTCTTCGGCTTCCTGTACGCGGTACAAGTAGAAGCGCGCGTAGAAATACTTCGACAGCAAGAACGACTCGCCCCCGATCGCGAACGCCTGCTCGAAGTTGGCCCGCGACTTCTCGGGGCTGCCGCCGAACATGGGCGGGCGGAACGCGTGCAGGCTCCCGATCATCACGTGCGGGAGCCCTTCGAAGTAGGAGCCGTCGAGTTCCGCGGCGCGTTCGAGCAGAGCCGTCACCTTGGGAATATCGCGCAGCACCGCCGTCGAGTCGAGGTGGAGGCTGATGAACTGCGCCCAATTCGCCGCGGTCCATACCGCGGCGGGGACGTCCTTCTCGCGCAGCGCCGGCAGCGTCTTCTCGAATTCCTCGAACGGGACGCCCCAGTCGGTCGCGAGCTTCTTGTTTTTTCCGAGTGCAGCCTGGCCGTGCGCCAATCCCTTGAGATAGAGCTGCGACGCGTAGGCGGGGTCGGTGTCCTCGTGCGACGAGAACGCATAGGAGAAGTAGAGCATGGAGGCATTCAGACGCAGCTTCGCGTTGTCGGGGTCGGTGCGCATGAGCCCCTCGAGCAGGAACAGATTGGCAGCGGCACCGTCCTGGAATGTGCGCAGGTCGTCGGAAGCCAGCGCGGCGTCGCGGGCGTTGTCGAGTACGGGCACCATGACGTGACCGACCGAATACTTCGCGGGCGAGCAGCCGAAGAGCGCGGCGGCGGTGCACGCGACGGTGGCGAGACGGAGGCCGAGGGGTGCGGAACGATTCACGCGGGCATTCTCTCCCGAATCCGGCGCGGCGATCAACTCGGATTTCGGGGCGGGGGCGTACTCGCGGTCAGAATCCCAGCGTGGCGCGCACGGCTTCGAAGCGCTTCGTCCAGGTGTGCTCGCGGGCGAACGCGACGCGATCGGCGCGGCCGCCGGGATCGCCGTCCAGCACCGACTCGACCGCACGGACGAATGACGGAAGGTCGTCGCAGAGTGTGGCCGGCGACTCGCTGGCTTCGATCTCGTGCAGTCGGGTCGCAACGGTCGGCAGTCCGGCAGCGAGATACTCGAATAGCTTGAGCGGGCTCACCGCATGCGTGAGCTCGCTCTTGACGAACGGAACCAAACCGACGTCGCAATGTCGAAGCAGCGTGGGCAGATCGCGGTACGGATAGGCGCCAAGGAAATGGAGGTTGGCCGGATAGGCGCGGACCTTGGGCTCCCCGGGCCCGAAGACGAGCACGGACGCGCACGGGATTCGCTCGCCCACGGCCGCGATGGTATCGAAGTCGATCCACGCGTCGAGCGCTCCGACGAAGACCACACGCGGTCGCGGAAAGCGCGCGAGCACGGACGGCTCGCTCGGTGCGCCTTCAAAGAACGCTTCCGAAACACCGTTGGGAAGATAGACCGCGTCCGGCCGCCGCCCGCGCAGCGCGTGCGCCGTGCGGCGAGAGGTCACGAACACCGCGTCCGCGCCGTCGACCACCTCGTCGTGGAGTCTGTGCAGCGAGGCGGGAAGCCTCCCAAAGTGGGCCCAATCGTCGGACAGGCGGCACGCGCTCCGGCGCGCACGCGCCAGCTTCCAGGCCGCATGGGCGAAACGGCTGTTGGGAAGCCACACCAGGTCCGGCGAAGCGAATCCGCGCTCGCGCAGGATCGAGTCGGCGCGCGGCAGGGTTGCGCGGAGGGTGTTCTCGCCGACGAAGCGAGACCGCAGGAACGGCGAGTCGATGACAGGGAGGAGCGTGAACGGGTAGTACTCGAACACGTCGTCCGCGTCTTGATGGCCGTCGCTTCGCCACGCGCGAAGGCGCCGGCGTACGCGGGGATCGTTTGCGCCGCTCACAATGGAGCGGGCATCGAGGGGGGGGCCAAACCAGCACACACGCGCGCCCATGCGGAGGAATTCGCGCGCCAACGCGTGCGACCCGACCGTGATCGGTCCTCGATAGTCGGACGCTTCGGCGATCAGCACACGCACGGCGCGGTCCTTGTCCGTGGAAAACGAAGGACCCTTCGGCCCCGCCGTCGCGGAACCGAAGGGTCCGAACCTACCATCGAGAGTTCATGGTGCCGAAGGGGGGACTCGAACCCCCACGAGGTTACCCTCACTGCGCCCTGAACGCAGCGCGTCTACCAATTCCACCACTTCGGCCGCGGAACAACTCCAGCAGGCTATTGGCAGCAAGAGGATCGCCCATGAGGCAAAGCCAAAAGCACCATCGGCGACCTCGACGCGCAGAATAGTCGAAGACGGTGGAAAAGTCAACGATGGAGCGGGGCGGGTCGGAGGCCACCGCCGTTAGTTAAGTCAATATACCATATACAGTTATGATGCAGTGGCGTGCGATGACCCAATCGCTCGGAGCGGTCTCGGGCGATCGCCGCTGGGCGGGCTCCGGAGGACTTAACTCGTTGTAATTAAAAGAGGTTACAACTCAATTGGGCCACCAGCGGCCCGTCGGGGCCCGGCTCCCGGCGCCCGTTCGCGCTAACTGATTGTATATTTGCTAGTTGCAATGGAGCGACGTCCCCTCTAGGCTTTCGTGAGCGCTGCAAAATCGAGCCACGTCCGAGCTGCCGGAGCACCGTTGAAGATCGTCGTCCAGAACAAGAAGGCCCGACACGACTACGCGATCCTCGAGACCATCGAGGCCGGTATCGCGCTGCGCGGAACCGAAGTGAAATCGCTGCGGGAGGGGCGCGCCAACCTGCGCGATTCGTACGCCGTCATCGAGGGCGGCGAGGTCGTGCTGCGCGGGCTGCACATCAGTCCCTACTCGCATACCTCCGATCGGACGCTGGACCCGCTTCGCGACCGCAAGCTGCTCGTCAACCGCGCGGAGATCCGCAAGCTGGTCGGCAAGGTGAACGAAAAGGGCATGACCCTGGTGGCGCTCAAGATCTACTTCAACGACCGGGGCATTGCCAAAATCGAGTTGGGTCTGGGCAAGGGGAAGCGGCAGCACGACAAACGCGACGCCATCGCGGAGCGCGAGGTACGACGCGAGATGGATCGCGCCATGAAGCGCT
>DASPGK010000260.1:0-2904 GCA_035620655.1 Candidatus Krumholzibacteriia bacterium | reverse complement strand
GCTCATCCGGCGCGTGCTCGAGCTGATCGACCGCGTGGCCGAGAGCACGTCGACGTCGGTGCTGCTCCTGGGAGAGTCCGGGGTGGGCAAGAGCCTCTTCGCCCACACCATCCACGAGCGCTCGCGCGCGTCGACGGGGCCGTTCATCGAGATCAACTGCGCGGCGCTCCCCACCAATCTCCTCGAGAGCGAACTGTTCGGCTACGAGCCGGGCGCGTTCACCGACGCGCGCGCGCAGAAGATCGGGCTGATCGAACTGGCCGACGGCGGCACGCTCTTCCTCGACGAAATCACCGAGATCGACCCCGTCACGCAGGCCAAGCTGTTGAAGTTCCTCGACACCAAGCGCTTCCGTCGCCTGGGCGGCGACCGCGAGATCGCGGTGGAGACGCGCGTCATCGCAGCCAGCAACCGCGACATCAAGGACGACGTTCGGGTCGGGCGCTTTCGCGAGGACCTCTATTATCGATTGAACGTGGTCGAGATCCGCGTCCCGGCGCTGCGCGAGCGCCGCGAGGACGTCGAGTCGATCGCGAACCACTATCTCGAGACCTACAAGAAGAAGTTCGGCAAGCCGGACTTGTCGGTGGCGCCGGCCGCGCGGGCGATGATTCGCGACTACCCGTGGCCGGGCAACGTCCGCGAACTGGTCAACGTGCTCGAGCGCGCCGTTCTCTTGTGCAAGGACGCCGCCATCGAGCCGCACCACCTGCCCATCGAGATGCCCGCCAACGGGCGCAAGGCGGTGCTGCGCCGCCGCTCGGACGGCCGCATCGAAATGGAGCTGCCCACCGGGACGGTCACCCTCGACGAAGTCGAGCGCGCGCTGATCGAAGCCACTCTGAAGCGCACGCGCGGCAACGTCTCGCGCGCGGCCGACCTGATGGGCACGAGCCGCGGTGCGCTTCGCAACAAGCTCGCGCGCTACAAGATCGACGCGCGCTCCTTCGCCCGCCCGCCCCTGGTCCTGCAAGACTGATCTCGTTTGCATCTCCCGCGAAGAGCTTGGTAGGATGGGCCCGGCGCTGCCCGCCCTCCGAGTCCGAACGCTTCGCGACGTCCTCGTCGGGCGGCAGGCGCCGCGCCTTGCAACTATGTCAGCTCCACGCATCATTGTCCGCGACGCCGATCCTCGGGATACGGCCGACATCGTCGATTTCAACCGGCGACTGGCGCTCGAGACCGAGGAGCGGCTACTGGATCCCGAGGTGGTGACCGCCGGCGTTCGGCGCGGCTTCGCGCACCCGGAGTTGTGCCGCTATTTCGTGGCCGAGATCGACGGCCAGGTGGTCGGTACCACCATGATCACGGTCGAGCTCACCGACTGGCGCGACGGCGTGCTGTGGTGGCTGCAGAGCGTGTACGTGGCGCCGGAGGCCCGCGGCGCCGGCGTGTTTCGCGCCCTCTACGCTCACATCGCCGAACGCGCTCGCGCCAGCAAGGACGTGCGCGGGCTTCGACTCTACGTCCACCACACCAACCAGCGCGCGATGCGGGTGTACGAGGCGATGGGCATGGCCAAGGCCGACTACGAGTTCTACGAGCACGACTGGTCCGACGCGGTGCGACGCCGCGTCGAGGATTGAGTGTCGACGAACCGCGGCGCCGTGCGATTGCTACTCGTCGCGGCGGGCGCGATCTTCGTCGTCGGTGCGATCGTCCATAATACGTGGATCCTCGGGATTGCGGCGCGCGCGGCCGGTTCGATTCTGCACCGCCCCGTCCACCCGCCCCACGCGCCGCTCGTTCACCACGCGCAGCTCGTCTATCTCGCCCTCGGCGCCGCGTTCTTCGTCCTCGCCTGGCTCGTCGGCCGGTGGGGCCCGCTCGATCGCTTCGTTCGCAAACCGCTGGTCGAAAAACTCGCGCTCGCGGTGCTCGTGGTCGTGGTTCCGTCCATCTGGCTCGAAGTGGGATTGCGCCCGTTTCTCCCCGCCCACGAGAAGACGACGACCTTGTTCGTGAAGGACGATCGCCTCGGCTGGAAGTTGCGGCCCGGCGCGCTCGACCGCTGGGGCGACGTCGAAGTGAGCGTCAACGAACGCGGATTCCGCGGGCCGGTGATTCCGTATCCGAAACCGTCCGGGGTCGCGCGCGTCGTGTATCTCGGCGATTCGGTGACGTTCGGTTACCGCGTGGCACGCTGGGAGGACACCTACCCCTTCCTCCTGGACGCGCTCCTGGATGACTCGCTCTCCGTCGAAACCGTGAATCTCGCGGTCGAAGGCTATTCGCAGTGGCAGCAAGCCATCTTGTTGGCCGACGAAGGCGATCGCTACCAACCCGACCTGGTCGTCATCGGCTTCGTGCTGAACGACGTCACCGAGATGTTCTATCTCGCTCGCTTCGGCGGCTCCGACGAGGGGTTCCAACTCCGGCATTCGTACACCTCCCAGTGGGACCGCCTGCTGTCCAAGAGCGCGCTCGTCTATCAAGTCCAGAATCTCGTGCGCGAGATGAAGGCCAAGCGCAAGCTCGGCGACGACCTTCGCCTGGGCGCGATTCGCCAGCAGGCGCTCGACGTCGAAACCCTCATGCAGCACCCCGACCAGGCCAACGTGAAGACCGCGTGGGACATCGCACTGGCGGACTTGCAGGGCATCGTCGACCACTGTTCCGCGCGCGGTGTGCCGGTGCTGGTGGTCGTGTTTCCCTTCACGGTGCAACTCTCGGATCCGGAGGGACTGTCGGCGCCGCAGCGCGTGGTCGAGAACTACGCGCGCGCGCGCGGCATTGAGACGATGGACCTCTTGCCGCCGTTGGTCGAGCACATGCGCGCGAGCGGTGCCTCGGCGGACAGCCTGTTTCTCGACCACGACCACTTGTCGGTGGAGGGCCATCGCGTGGTGGCGGGTATCTTGGCGCCACGCGTCGCTGCTCTACTCGCCGCGCAAACAACCGGGG
>DASPGK010000259.1:0-7778 GCA_035620655.1 Candidatus Krumholzibacteriia bacterium | reverse complement strand
CGAAGGATTCCGGCCCGATAGTCCGTATAAACACCGCGGTCGTGGAGCGCCTGGCAGATCTCGCCCGCTCGCGGCGTTTGCAGCACCAGGAAGCCGCCGATGTCGCGCAGGGCCACCGAACCATCGCGCGCGATCAGCTTCGGGTCCAAGTCCAAGGCGTCGAAGCGCTCGATTAATAGTCCAACTTGGTGCTGGCTCACTTCGCGCAAGAGCGCCGGTGTGAGCCCGCGCGTCTCAAAGAAATCGAAGACCGACGCCGCGCGGTAGTGGCTGGTGGGGTCGTAGGTGGCACCGGCGAAGCGCGCGGGTCCGTCGCCGTAGAGAACGGGGCGCTCGGGTTTCTTCTCCTTCAACGCGAACTCGCTGAACCAACCCGTGACCACGGGCCGCAGCGCGCAGTCCTTGGGGAAGCGCAAGAACGCGTTCCCTTCTCCGAGTTGGCAGTACTTGTATCCGCCGCCGGTGACGTACGCGCGCTCGAGTCCCATCTCACGGATCGAGAACGGCACGACGTTCATATGATGATAGGTGTCGACCAACAGCTCGGCGCCGGCTCGCGCGCACGCGTCGGCCAGTGCGCGCAAGTTGGGCACGATCTGCGCGCTTCGAAACAACACCGACGACACCAGCGCGGCCGCGGTGCGCTCGTCGAGCGCGCGGGCGAGGCGCTCGGCGAGGGTCGCGACGGGCGACGCGGGTTCCTTGTGGATCTCGATTCCCTCTTCGGAGAGTCGGTCGACCAACCGTCGGATCGAGTGATACTCGCCGTCGGTGGTAACCAACCGCGGGCGCTTCCGCAGCGGCAGTGCGGACAGCCATCGCACCACGAGTTCGTGGGTGCTGTGACCGAGCGCCACGCACTCGGGCGAGTCGTCCAACAGCCGCGCCCATCCGCGCCGAACCCGGCCGGCGACTTCGAACACGCGCGGCCACTTGTCGTCGACCAGCTCGGCGGCGTCGAGAAACGCCTGCTGCTGCCCCTCGAACGCGGCGTCGGGCCAGGCTTGGTGGGAGTGGCCGGTCAACAGGAGCCGTTCGGCGACCCGAAAGCGCGAGTACGCGGGGGCCAGTGGGTTCGGGGAGCGATATAGGTCGGGGGGGGAGATCATGGCGACGCCGTCACTATAGCCGACCCGGCGCCCGAATGCACGCCGAGGTCCCGGGCTTTTCTGTGACGGCGGGGCGGTTCGTCCGTCTCATGGATCGACGAGTCATCGCATCGGTGCCCGACACCCGAACCATCCGCCCATTGGAGCCGCCATGACCAACCGTTCCCCGGCACTTTGGTGTGTTCTAGCCGCCCTGCTGCTCGCGCCCGCGGTCGCGCCGGCCGGCATCGGCGACAGCATCAAGAAGAAGGCACAGGACAAGGCCAACAAAACGGCCGACGACGCGCTCAACAAGAAGCCGGCCGAAAAAAAGGCCGACGAGACCCAAGGCGCCGGGGGAGCGACCGAGGCGGCCTCCTCGCAGGAGGCGGCCGGGGACGCGAAGGTCTCCACCGTGTCGACCAAGTTCGACTTCGTGCCCGGCGACAAGGTGCTTCTCTTCGACGACTTCACGGAAGACGAACTCGGCGATTTCCCCGCCCATTGGAAGCTCAATGCCGGCAACGTCGAGACGGCCGAGATGGACGGCGAGCGCTGGCTGCGTCTCGCCGGCGACTACGGCCGCGTTCGTCCCAAGGTCGAAGGGACGCTCCCGGAATACTGGACGCTCGAGTTCGACATGCACATCGTCGAGCCGGCGTGCGCCGGGATCGGGGTCGAGGGCCTGGTGGAGGGCAACGTGACCGCGTGGAAGGCCGAACTGCACCAATATGGCGCCACGACCGTCACCTTCCAATCCGGAGCCATCACCTCACAGTCCGAGTACGAAGGCGTGCCGTCGATGGTCGGCCGGCACCACGTGATGATCATGGCCCGTCAAGCCGGCTTGAAGATCTACGTCGACACCCAGCGCGTGGTCAACGTGCCCGATGCCGCTTCAGTGGGTCGCGCGACCGAAGTGCAGATCAACTTCTTGGACGACGATTGCCAGCCCATGATCACCAACGTCCGCTTCGCCGAAGGCAACAAGCCGACGAAGGATCCCTTCGCGAACGGAAAGTTCGTCACCTACGGAATCTACTTCGACAGCGGCTCCGACGTGGTGAAGGCGGAGTCGGCGCCGGTGCTGCGACAAATGGCGGCCTACCTGGAGGCGAACGCGGCGGTGAAGGTGGCGGTCGACGGTCACACCGACAACGAGGGAAACGCCGCGGGCAACCTGGATCTGTCCAAGCGCCGCGCGGCCTCGGTCGCGAAGGTATTGGCCGATCAATTCAAGATCGCGCCGGATCGCTTCAAGACCGACGGGCTCGGCGATACCAAGCCCGTCGCGAGCAACGATAACGCGGAAGGGCGCGCGATGAATCGCCGCGTCGAGTTCACCAAACTCTAGGAGCCATCCCGGCACCGCTCGCGCGAAGATGAGCTAGAGTGAGGTCCGTATCTCCCACAGGTCCGGGAACAGAGGGCGCATGAGTGTCGTCTTGAGATACTCGGCGCCCTCGCTGCCTCCGGTGCCGCGCTTGGTGCCGATGGTGCGCTCGACCATCTTGACGTGGCGATATCGCCACTCCTGCACGCCTTCGTCGAGATCCACCAGGCGCTCGCACAGGTTTGCGAGCGAGGGGTTGCTCTTGTAGACGTCGATCAGGAGCTTCTGCATCTCGGGTGACGGTGTTATGGGAGCGGTCACGTCGCGCTCGAGCGTGGCGGGAGGGACCGGCCAACCGTTCTGGTTCAGGAAACGCACGAAGGCATCCCACACCGTCGGCTCGCTCCAGCGCCGCGACAGATTCGCGCGCGCCGACGACCCGTCCGGAAAATGCTCCACCATCGCGCGGCGCTTGTGCCCCAGCACGAATTCGAGCTCGCGGAACTGCGCCGATTGGAAGCCGCTACCCGACTCCAATCGCTCCCGAAACGTCAGGAACTCGAGCGGCGTCATCGTCTCGAGAATGTCGATCTTCGCCACCAACATCTTCAGGATGGTGAGCACGCGCTTCATGGTGTGGAACGCGCGCGGGAGGTCGTTCTTGGCCAGTAAGGTCTGGAAATAGCCCAGCTCGTGCAGCATCTCCTTGAACCAAAGCTCGTAAGACTGGTGGATGATGATGAAAAGCGTCTCGTCGTGCTCATCTCCGGTCGGCTCTTGGAGCGAGAGGAGCTCGTCGATTCTCAAGTATTCCCAATAGGTCGGCATACGTCCCCGCTGGAGTTCGCGTCCCGGAGCAACAGATTTATTGACCAGCCCGCATTGTAATCGATCCTCCGTCGATCGTGCCCCTGGTTTTCGGACCGGCCCGCGACCGGCGTTCACTCCGAGCACGGTGCCCAAAATGAAGGCCCGGCGCCGAGCCTTTGCGGCTCGACACCGGGCCTCCGAACCACCGAACGAGCTCCGTTTTACTTCAGCATTACGATCTTTCTCGTCTCGGTGTAGCTACCCGCGATCATGCGCACGAAGTAAACCCCCGACGAGGCGGTGCGACCGCCGTCGTCCACGCCGTTCCACGCTACGCTGTGATCGCCCGCGGGCATCACGGTGTCGGCCAGACGGCGTACCAATTTCCCTCGCACGTCGTAGATCGCGATCCGTACCAACCCCGAACTCACCAACGAGAACGTCACGGTCGTCTGCGGGTTGAACGGGTTGGGGTGAATCGCCTTGAGCCCGGTCGTGTTCACGGTGACCACTTCCGGCTGATCGAGCGGAACCGGCGGATTCTGGAACCAGCGCTCGGGCATGGCCACGGGAGCGCCCAGCGACAGGACGTCCGCCACCAGGTAGTCGGCACCCGTCGCCAAAACAAAGTGCACACCCAATGTGCCGTGGTTGCCGCCCTTCTTGTTGGGACTCACCATGGGGGCGTTGGACTCCCCGTCTTGCGCACCCAGGATCTCCAATGCACGCTGTGTCGAGAAGAACAGCGCCAGATCCGGCCGCCCATCCGAATTCACTTCCACGATGCGAATCTCTTGCGGCTGGGCCACGCCCCCCGTGTTGCCCAGGTAGACGCGGGACGTCTCGAGCGCTCCCGCGTCGATTCCGTCGATCGCGGGAATGATGACAGCGAACTGATCGCTCCCGGAGACGAACCCCCTGCCGTCCACGATGAAGCCCGTCGACGACAGCGCGCCCGCGCCCTGATCGTGCGGCACGCGCACGCACACGGTATCGCACGCGGTGTTGTTCGCCTCGTCGCTGGCACAGTAGATGATCGTGTACTTGCGACCGTCTTCTCCTCCCTGACGCTCCGAGCGCAGGTCGAAGCAGAGGTCGGGGGTGCCGTATTCCGCGTCTTGAATGTCGTTGGGGAAGTTACCGTCGCCCTGGCCGTTGTCCGGTTCGTCGGACTCGATACTCGTGAGCACGAACGTCGGATTGGGGTCACAGACGTCGGTGACGGTCACTTCGGCACAGACTTCGGCGAGCTTGTGATTGGGCGGCCACAGGACGTCGCGGCTCAGCACGACGTCGATTTCGGGCGGCGTCGTGTCTTCCACGGTGACCTTGGCGGTGCAGGTGATGAAGTTCAAGTCATCGTCGGTCGCGGTGAAGGTAACCGTCGTCTCACCCTCGGGGAAACAGGCCGGCGCATCGTGGGTGATGACCGGTGAGGGGTCGCAGATGTCGGTCGCCGACACGCCCGCGAAGAACGCGGCGAGCTGCGGATCGTCGTTCGCCACGCCGCAATGACTCGAGCACTCCACCGTGACGTCCGTCGGACACACGATGACCGGCGGGGTCGTATCCACGACGTTGACGTCGGCGGTGCAGGTCACTGTGTTGATCGCTCCGTCGCGGGCGGTGAAGGTGACGGTGGTGGTGCCGTCCGGGAAGAATGAGGGCGCGTCGTTGGTGACAACCACTTCGCCGCATCCCCCCGAGGTCGTGACGCTGGCCAGCCAGGCCTGGATGGCCGGGTTCGACCGTGGCGTGCCGCTCGCCGTCGTGCACTCGACATCGACGTCGGAGGGGCAGGTGATCGTCGGCGGGCTGTCGTCGATCGACCACCCGATGTCCTCCAGCAGGTAGAGCGCCAGGCTCATGTTGTGGTCCGGAGCCGTGTAGCTCGGCTCCATGAGCTCGCTCGGGGAGAGCGCCGTCGACCAGTGCGACAGCGACGAGCCGGGTTGCGTCGGGTTGGGCCCGTGCAAGCGCAGGAGCCCGCCGTTCAACCCCGCCGTGATGGGAACATTCGGGTGCTCGGCGTTCGCACTGCCGCCGGTCCAGCGCAGATTGGGATCCGAAATGTTACCGGCCGCGCGCTGGGCGTCGTTCATCGCCGTGTACATCGACGGCGTCGCACCGGCTTGCTCCATGAACCGCATGTACTGGTCGTTCCGGTCCATGAATCGCGCGCCGGTGTTGTCGTCGATGAAGGTCTGGAACCCGACGCCGTGACCGATTTCGTGCAGCACCACGGTGACGAAGTCCCACTGGTTCGGACCGGGATTCCCGTCGAGCCCGTAGTACCACGATCCGCCGCCCAAGCAGGCCGGATTACCGTTGATGCTGCTGTTGAAGGTCGCGTTGACGTCCGGTTGGCCGCCGTCGAGGTCCGCGCCGTTCAGCGAATTTGCCAGCGCCTGCGAGAACCAGGTGTTGGCCGCGGGCGCGTTGGTGAAATCGCGGTGCACCGTCGTCGCACCGGCCGAACCCAGGGTGGCGGAAGTCGGCGTGCACGTCTGCGGATCCATCTGCGCGCGAATCGTGATCGTGACGTTGCTGTTGAGGCAGCCGCCCCAGAGATTCGCGGCATACGTGAAGGCGATCAACCGCGCCTGTCCGAGTGTCACGGCGTTGTTACCGCCGACGGGCGTGAACGGCGTGGGATCGTTGAATCCCTCACCCGCCCCGTCGTTGTTCTGGATAACGATCGTGGCCGCGGCCTGTGCGTCGAACGGCGTCGCCGCGAGCAGCACCGCCGCCAGGACGATCAGGCAATTCATTAATGGTCGACGCATGACGCCGTCACCTCCTCGGGTGACGTCCCGGAGGTGGTGCACGTCGAATGCACCACGCCCGATGCGTCTATGGTGACCGTCATGGAATGCTGGAAGCGACCTTGGAGATCGACCGTGTACCCGCCTCCGACGACCGCGCTCGGCACTTCGACCAGTCCCTCGGTCGAGCGGTTGAGCTTCATCCGATCCTGCAGCGCGAGCATCGTCTCGGGAGTCGGCGTGACGGGCAGGCCGGTGGCAGGGTCGATCTGCACGACCATGCCGCTGGCCGCCGGCGCCTGCGGGACGACCATCGAGGCAAACGATTCCTTCGCCCTGTCGTCGCCGGCCGTCACCAGAATCGTTATCGCGGCGACGGCGATACATGCGAGTCTTCTCATGAGACCCCTCCTTTGAGTTGTACTACATAGTGAGTCGACGCACCGCGCGAGAAAGTGCGGCGCAGAAGAAGCGTGGATAGCCCAACGCGGGGGCGTCGATGGACCTAGGACCAATGGGATCGGAGCCGGGGATAGCGGGAAGGATGCGGCTTCCGACCACCTGACTACTCGGAGTAGCTACGTGTCAAGCGGTCACCTCCAGGGGGTGTGGCTGGCTGCCCGCGACGGTCGAAAGTACTAATGTGCGCGCATGATAGCACCGCGGACGGCCAGCGTCAATGCCTACGCGTCGGGCTCCGTCATCCGCTTGTAATCCAGCAGGCGATTGAGCTCGTCCTCGGGGAGCACCTTCATCTCGCGCGCGACGTCGCGCACGGTGCGCCCGGTCGCGAAGGCCTGCTTCGACAAGGCGGCCGCTTTGTCGTAGCCGATCTTGGGTGCGAGCGATGTGCACGTGGAGAGATTCAATTCCAGCAGCTCGCGCGCGCGCGAGTCGTTGGCGGTTATACCGGCGATGCATTTGTTGGCGAACACTCGGCTCACATTGGATAGCAGTCGAATCTGCTCCAGAAGATCGTACGCGATCAGCGGCATCATCACGTTGAGCTCGAGATAGCTCCCCAGCCCGCCTTGCGTGATGGCGGCGTCGTAGCCGATCACCTGTGCGCACACCATCGTCACCGATTCGCACATCACGGGGTTGACCTTGCCCGGCATGATGGAACTGCCCGGTTGAATCGACGGTAGCGTGATCTCGGCGATGCCGGTGCGCGGACCCGACGCCATCAGTCGAATGTCGTTCGCGATCTTGGACAGACTCACGGCGATCGTCTTCATCTGGCCGGAGGCTTCGACGCACGCGTCCTTGGCTCCCTGCGCTTCGAAGTGGTCCATGGCCTCGTAGAACCCGAGTGCCGTGTCTTCGCCGATGAACTTGATCGCGACCTGCGGGAACTCCGCGCGCCGGTTGATGCCGGTCCCCACCGCGGTGCCGCCCAAGGCCAGCTCGAGGAGCGTGTCACGGGCGCGCGCCGCGCGCTCGACCGCGTTCGCCACCTGGCGCTCGAAGCCGCCGAACTCCTGCCCGAGTCGAACCGGGGTGGCGTCCATCAAGTGCGTGCGCCCCGACTTCACGACGTCGTCGAATTGCTCGGCCTTCGCTTCCAGGGTAAGACCCAGGTGCTCGAGGGCCGGTATCAGCTCGGTGGTAATAGCGGTCGCGGCCGCGACGTGGATCGCGGTCGGGATCACGTCGTTGGACGACTGGCTCATGTTGACGTGGTCATTGGGGTGGATCGACTTGTGCCCGCGTTCTTTCCCGAGTATTTCGGCGGCGCGGTTGGCGATCACTTCGTTCGCGTTCATGTTGGTCGACGTCCCG
>DASPGK010000258.1:0-2756 GCA_035620655.1 Candidatus Krumholzibacteriia bacterium | reverse complement strand
CGGTGGTTCGGCAATCACGGTCGTGAACGAGCTCCCCAGCCCGATTTCGCGTTCGAGCGCGCGCTGGTGCAGGCGCTCGTGGCCGTATTCAGCAAGCGCCTCGTCCTCGCGGCCCACGACGTGTCGCTGGGCGGATTGCTCGTCACCGTCGCAGAGATGGCGATCGCAAGCGCGCCCTTCGACGTGGGCGCGAAGATCGATCTCGGCGGCGCGTCGGCCGCCGCGTGCTTCGCCGAAATGGGCGGAATCGTGGTCGAAGTGAGCGACGGATCGTGGGAAGAATGTGCGGCCGTGCTCGCACGCCACTCGGTTCCTTTTCTCGAGATCGGCCGTACCATAGAAGCACCCGCGTTGCACGTTGGCACCAAAGCCGGTTCGTTCACCGTCACCAACCAGGAGTTGCGCTTGGCGCACGCGGGGCGGCTCGCGGAGATCCTCTACGGATAACCATGGCGTCGAAAGTCCTCATTATTCAGTTTCCCGGCGTCAACTGCGAGTACGAGAGCTTGCGCGTGGTCGAATCGGTCGGCCTGCGCGGTGAGATTCGCCGGTGGAACGACGCGTCGGCGGCGGTCAAGAACGCGCCCGCGATCATTCTGCCCGGCGGGTGGTCCTACCAGGATCGCATTCGCGCGGGTGTGGTGGCGGCCAAGGACAAGGTGCTCGACGACGTGGTCGCGGCCGCCGGCCGCGGTGTGCCCGTGATCGGCATCTGCAACGGCGCGCAAGTATTGGTCGAGACCGGCATCGTGCCCGGCTTCGAACCCGGGCGCATCGACGTCGCACTCGCGCCCAATCAGATGACGGGGCGCGTGGGTTACTACTGCAACTGGGCGTACGTGAAGAAGGGGCCCGCGCGCTGCCTGTTTACCGATTTCATGGAGGAGCAGCCCAACACGCCGCTGCCGATTCCGCTCGCGCACGGCGAGGGACGCTTCGTGACGGCCAACCAGAGCGTGCGCGCGCACTTCGAGCGGGGCGACGGTGTGGCGCTCACGTATTGCACGGCCGGAGGTGCCACCGCGGCGCAATTTCCGGAGAACCCCAACGGCGCGCAGTTTTCCATCGCTGCACTGACCAATCCGAATGGCAACGTGCTCGCGATCATGCCGCACCCCGAGCGGGGTGCGTGGGCGCACCAGGTGCCTAGGCGCGTCGGCGGGACCTGGGGCCGAAGCCGGGACGGTGTGGGATCCAAGGATCTCTATGCGGCCGGACCCGGCCGCGGATTTTTCGAATCGCTACGAAGAGCGTTGGTGTAACTCGAACCGAAGAGAGGGAGCCATGAGAGCAATACTCGCAAGCGTGATGGTGGTTGCCGTCCTGCTGGGCGTCGTGGACGCGAACGCACAGCAGTCGAGGCCCAACATTCTCGTGATCTGGGGCGACGATATCGGCACGTGGAACATCAGCCACAACAACCGCGGCATGATGGGCTACATGACCCCCAACATCGACCGCATCGCCAAGGAAGGCATCGCCTTCACGGATTACTACGGCCAGCAAAGCTGTACCGCGGGGCGCGCGGCGTTCATCGGGGGCAATGTCCCGGTGCGCACGGGCATGACCAAGGTGGGTCTGCCGAGTGCCAAGGAGGGCTGGCAGAAAACCGACGTCACCATGGCGACGGTCCTGAAGAGTCTCGGCTACGCGACCGGGCAGTTCGGGAAGAACCACCAGGGCGACCGCGACGAGCACCTTCCCACCATGCACGGCTTCGACGAGTTCATGGGAAACCTCTATCACCTCAACGCCGAAGAAGAGCCCGAGAACGAGGACTATCCCACGAATGTAGCGCTGCCCGACGGCCGTAAGTTCATCGACGTGTTCGGGCCGCGCGGAGTGCTCAAGTGCAAAGCCGACGGCAAGGGCGGCCAGACCATCGAGGATACCGGCCCGCTCACGAAGAAGCGCATGGAGACCATCGACGACGAGACCGTCGCGGCGGCGACCGACTTCATCAAGCGCCAGCACCAGGCGGGCAAGCCATTCTTCTGCTGGTGGAACGGGACGCGCATGCACTTCCGCACCCACGTGCGCGATTCGCACCGGCACGAGGGCAACGACGAGTACACCGACGGCATGATCGAGCACGATATGAATGTCGGTCAGCTCTTGAAACTGCTCGACGACCTCGGCATCGCCGACAACACGGTCGTGTTGTATTCCACCGACAACGGCCCGCACTACAACACGTGGCCGGACGCGGGCACGACGCCGTTCCGCAGCGAGAAGAACTCCAATTGGGAGGGCGCCTATCGCGTCCCGGCGTTCGTGCGCTGGCCGGGGCACTTCCCGGCGGGTGTCGCCCTCAACGGCATCGTGGCGCACGAGGACTGGTTGCCCACGTTTGCCGCCATCGGCGGCGACGCCGACATCCCCGCCAAGCTCCGGAAGGGAGTCTCGCTCAACGGTCGCAAGTACAAGAACTACATCGACGGGTACAATTTGGTCGATTACTTGACCGGCAAGAGCAATGAATCACCGCGCAAAGAGTTCATGTACGTCAACGACGACGGCCAGATCGTCGCTATCCGTTACAACGTGTGGAAGGCGATTTTCCTGGAGAACCGCGGTGTCGCCTTCGAGGTGTGGCGCGAGCCGTTTACGCACTTGCGCGTGCCGCTCTTGTTCAATCTGCGGCGCGATCCGTTCGAGAAGGCGCAGCACAACTCGAACACGTACAACGACTGGTTCCTGGAGCGCGTGTTCGTGCTGGCGCCGATGCAGCAGTTCGCCGCGAACTTCCTGCTGAC
>DASPGK010000257.1:0-7015 GCA_035620655.1 Candidatus Krumholzibacteriia bacterium | reverse complement strand
TGTGGGGATCGCCCGGCGAAGTAGCCGCGGTCGGCAACCTCGGCACCGCGGCGCACCTCGTGGTCGCGCCGTGGACGACCAAGGACAGCGGGACGTTCAATGATCTTTGCGACGTCTGGATGGCCGACGATGCGCGCGCGTTCGCGGTCGGTCTGGGCGGCACCATCTTGCTCTACGACGGGGCCTGGTCGGCCTCGGCCAGCGGGACCGCCGTCAATCTCGCCGACGTCTTCGGCTTCGAGGACGGAACCGCGGTCGCGGTGGGCGAAGCGGGGACGATTCTTCGCTACGACGGCAGCGCGTGGTCGCCCATGGCGAGTGTGACGAGTGTCAATCTCTTCGGCGTGTGGGGCAGCGCACCGGACAATATCTACGCCGCGGGCGTGGGCGGGACCATCGTCCACTACGACGGCGGCGCGTGGTCGTTCGAGACCACCGCCACCCCGGAGAATCTTTCCGCGGTGTGGGGATCGTCGGCGAGCGACGTGTGGGCGGTGGGCGACAGCGGCGCCATCATGCGCTTCGACGGCGCGACGTGGGCGCTCTCGCCGTCGGGAACGACGGCCACTCTGGGCGACGTGTGGGGATCATCGGCGAGCGACATCTGGGCCGTCGGCTCCGCGGGCACGATTCGCCACTACGACGGCGCCGCGTGGAGCACGGTGGAGAGCGGAACCGAGAGCAATCTCCTCGGCGTGTGGGGCAAGAGCGCGTGCGAGGTCTTCGCGGTGGGCGCGGCGGGAACCATACTGCGCTACGGCCCCGACGACGAGAGCGGCGTTCACACCTTCGTGTGCCACGACCACCCGCAAGGCGCGGTCGCGCCTCCCACTTACGGCCTCCGCCTCGACGATCTCCTCGGAGAAGGCCAGTACACCTTCAGCTTCGACTACACGGACGGCGCGGAGAGCGCGCGCGTGACGCTCACCCACGACGAAGCCGCCGGGACGGTTCGCATCGCCGGGCGCGCGTACGGCGGGTTGCTCGAGGGCGACGAGTGGTCGAGCGAAGCAAGCGGCTGGATCGACTTCGACTTCACCTACACGGACGCGGTGGCGGTGTACGACAACTGCGCGCGTGACGCCGGTGACGACGTGTACGTGACCGGCGCGAGCGCGCTCAACGCGGGCACCTTCACGCTCGTCGGGTGGGGCGGGGATGCGTCTTTCGACTTCATCGACCGCGCGGACGAACACGGGTGCTCGTTCGTATTCGACAACGACTGGGATTCGAAGGGCGTCGGCGGGATTGCCGACGACCCCAATGTGTGGTCCGCCGCGGGCTGGCTTCAGCCGGGCACCGACGGCAGCCGCGACTGGCTCTTCATCGCGCGACCGGTCGTCACGCCGCGGGAGTGCGCTGCGCCAAGCCGACCGTAAACTTCACGAAGTCCGCTTCCGTGAGTATGCCGACCAAGCGGTCCCCTTCCACGACCGGAAGGCAGCCGAGCTTGTTGTCGAGCATGATCTGGCCGGCCTCATCGACCTTGGTATCCGGTTCCACGGTCTCGACGTCAGTGGTCATGATCGAGCGGACGTTCTTGTGTTTCAATAGCTCGCGCACGTGCGAGAACGGCAAGTCGCGTGTGGCATGCAGCACTTCGCGCACCAGATCGCGCTGCGATACCAATCCCACGATGATACGCTGGTCGTCCACCACGGGGACATGCCGCACGTGGATGTCGTCCATCAAGTCGACCAGACGCGCCAGGTCTTCGCCGGGATGGATGCTGTAGACCTTCTCGGTCATCAAGTCCCTAACGAGTAACGAGGCCATGTGGCGTCCCTCCTTCGTGTGCATGCGACGACGGGATGATGGCCGGCGTTTCCAGGTGATCGTGGAACCAAGCCACCGCCCGGCGCGCGACGTCGTCGAGCATTCCCGGCTCTTCGAACAGGTGACTGGCGCCGCGCACGACCGATAGCTCCTTGACCCCAGGGATCACGTCGTAGACCTTTCGATTGAGTTCCAGCACCTCGCGATCGTCACCGCCGACGATCAACAGCGTGGGAGCGAACACGTGGTCCGCGACCTCCATCGCCAGATCGGGGCGCCCGCCCCGCGATACGATGCATGCGATCTTGCCGCCGAGTCTCGCGGCTGCGATCATGGCCGCCGCGGCCCCCGTCGACGCGCCGAAATAGCCGATGGGAAGACCCTTGAGATCGGGCCGGTCCGCGACCCACTCGGTTACCTCGACCAGACGCACGCCCAACAGCCCCACGTCGAAACGCATGTCGTGGACGCGGCCTTCTTCGGGGGTGAGCAGGTCGAACAGAAGTGTCGCGATACCGTGTTGGTTCAGTACTTCCGCCACGTGGCGGTTGCGCGAACTCAAGCGGCTGCTCCCGCTGCCGTGTGCGAACACGACCACACCCTTCGAATCCGCGGGCCTCGCCAGAATGCCACGCAGCCGCCGGCCGCGGACGTCAATCGTTATCTCGGGGTCGACCGCGGGTGCGAATGATCGGACTTCGCCCTTCAACAGCGCGACTACTTCGTCGTCGCTCACTTGACCGAAGTCGTCGAAGTACTGTCCCACGGCGCGGAAATCGCCGGGCGATGACAAGCACACGATTTCGTCCGCGAACTCGCGCAGACGATCGACGGTTTCGGGCGGCGCCACCGCGGTGGCGGCGATCACATGCGCCGGCTTCGCTTCCCGCACCGACTTCAACGCGGCGATCATCGTCGATCCGGTGGCAACGCCGTCGTCGACCACGATGACCACACGCCCGCGTGGATTGGCGGCGGCGCGCCCATAAACTGCACGACGCCGCTTCAGCGCTTCCATTTGAGTCTGCTTCTCCTGTTTTAGATACAAATCGGAGACGTCCGACGGGTAGCCGGTCAGGAACATGTGGCCGTGTTCGTCGACGGCTCCGATGGCGAGCTCGGGCTGACCGGGTGCTCGCAGTTTGCGCACCAAGACGATGTCCATCTCGCCGTTCAGTTCGTCCGCCATGACGCGGCCCATGATCGCGGCGCCGCGCGGGATGGCGAGCACCAGCGGGTGCTGACCCCGGAACCGCGCAAGCTTCTGCACGAGGCGTCGCGCAGCGTCCTCTCTATTCTCGAATCTCATCGATGTCACTCCTTCAGCGCCGGGCGGCCGCTTGCGGCACGTGGCGCTTGATGTCGCCTCGGCGGCGACGAGCGTAGTCTTGAAGGCGTCGACGAGCCGCGGCGAACGCGTCGCGGGTCGCGACGAAAACGTCTTCGTGGGCGTGCTTTTCGGCGGGATCCCGGCGGATGATGAGGTCTCCGCCGGGAACCGCCACCTCGACGCGAACATGGAAGAGCTGCCCTTTCCGGTGGCGACGGTGCGGGCTTTCCACCACTACGCGAACGCCCACAACCTGCTCCGCGTACTTCTCGAGGGACTCGGCCCTCTCACGCACGTACGCTTCGATCAGATCCGACCGAGCCACGTTTCGGAAAGTAACCTGCAGCGGGATCTTCATTGCTCACGATCCTCCCTCTTCCGCATCTACGCGACGGGGATCTCCTTGTACTTGGGAGCCTTCACCTTCGACTTGGCGATGGTCACCTCGAGCATTCCGTCATGGAAGCTCGCCTGGATCTTCGACTCGTCGGCTTCCTCCGGCATGGCGAAACGACGGACGAACTTCCCGTAGCTCAACTCGCGCCGGTGGAACTTGAGGTCTTTCTCTTCCTTCTCTTCTTTGCGCTCGCCCTCGATGGTGAGAACGCCGTTCTCGAGCGTCACGTGCACGTCGTCTTTCTTGACGTCCGGAAGCTCGGCGCGAACGCGATACTCCTTCTCGTCCTCGCTGACGTTGCATGACGGAACCCAATCCGCCATCGCGAGCGATTCGCCATTCCACTTGGTCAGCCCGAACAACCGATTGACCCGAGTCGCGAGGTCGTCGACGTCGCGAAACGGATCCCAGGTCTCCTGGCCTCGTATGAGTTTCATGATTGAACCCTCCTTTGCCTCCCGCGGGCGTTCGCCTCGCGGGCAGTCTCCTAATGGGAGTATACGCAGGCACAGGATAAAAACATCTTAAAATATCAACGCCGCGGTAACACATTGTGAAATATGTTGTAAGCCACTGAATTGCTTGCCCCGATCGGGGGGGAGTCTTTATAGTGATGCCGTCGGGCTGCCCGACCGATCCAGGACCCGAACTGCGGGGAGCGCACGTGACCGATTCGACCGCCCCCAGTAGCCGCGTGGGCATCGCCGCGTGCGTCGTGGCGTGCGGATGTCTCGTCGGAGTACTCGCGAGCGCGACCAGCCGCGCCGACCCGCCCCGTCGCGATTTCAAACTCGAAAGCGAGCAGGTCTACCACTTCAGCCGCAACTTCTCCTCGCCTACTCGAATCGAGTTGGCCTCGTTGCAGTACCTGCTCACGCCGGACGAGTTGCTGGACCTCCTCTCGCTCCGAAACGAATCGAGCTGCATTCGCTGGATGAGCGAGTTTTGGCGCGACCGCGATCCCATTCTGACCACACCCGAGAACGAAGCCCGGCAGGAGCACGAGCGCCGCGTCGAATTCGCGACCAGTTGGTTCGGGCGCGCGGAGTGGCCGGGCTGGGACCAGCGCGGCGAAGTCTGTATTCGCTACGGGCTCCCCGGCGGAAGGGACATCGTGACGGCGGACGTCAGTCCCGATTCCTACGTTCGCCCGGGCGAGTACTGGTTCTATCCGGCGTTTGGAATGACCGTTCAATTCGAGGATGCGTTCGGGAATGGAAACTACACCTATTATCTCGAACGCGTGGCGTTGCCGATCGGCGAGCGCTGGAGCAGCGATCGCTTGCGCATGCCCGCTGGGCAGTGGAAACAAATGCCCGACCTGGACCTGGATCTCATGACGTTGGACGTCGTCTTGGGCGCGAAGGGCGGCTACTTCGGCATGTACGGGTCATCCGACCAATTCACGTACGAGGACTTCCAGCAATCCCTGTGGCGTTTCCCCGAAGTCCTGGAGACCACACCGGCCGTGTTTCCCTTCGACTTCGAGCACTTGCGCGTGCCGTTCGAGTTCGACGTCGCGTACTTTCGCGGCGGTGAAGCGCTTGATCGGGTGGACGTGAACGCCGAATTCGAAGCGGTCGATCGCAGTCGACCCGGAGCCACGCAGTATCGTGCGACCGCGGTCTTCTTCGATCTGGACGCCAAGGAGATCGCGCGCGTCTCGCACACCACCAACGTGCTACGGGACCCCGCGACCGCCGATTCGCTCTTCGACGTCGTCATGCAGCTCCCTTCGACGCTCTCCCCCGGGCTCTACGAGATGGCGATCACGATCGAGGAGAGCGGCACGGGCCGATTCTCGTCGTATCGCAAGAACGTCTCGCTTGATGATTTCTCCCGGCGACTCGCGATGAGCACGGTGTGCTTCACGAGCCGGATCGAACCGGTCACGCGGCCATCGGCGTTCAATCGCGGTGCGTTGGAAGTCGTGCCGAAGCCGTCCGCGCGTTACGACGTGGCGACGTCGGTACCGGTGTACTTCGAGGTCTACAACCTCACCGCAGACGGCGAGGGGCTCCATCGTTACCAGGTATCCTACCGCGTCATGCCGCTGACGCCCGCGCCCAAGGGGCTCTGGAAGAAGATCGTGGGAGGCTCCGAGGAGGCGACCGTGCTCTCGTCGAGCTTCGAGTCCGCGGCCGCGGGACCCCACGACGTCGTCTACGTGTTCCTCAAGACCGACGAGCTGTGGCCGGGTGAATTCGAATTCGACGTCACTGTGGTGGACGCGGTGTCGTTGCAGGAGACCGCCCGCCGGGGACGCTTTCGCATCGTCGAGTAGCGCCGCGGCGATTTTCTATCGTCCGAGCACCAATTCAATCGTCCCCGACAGTCCCCCGTGCGACGAGTCCTCGCTCGGAGGTGGAGGAGGTCCTCCCGGGCTCGGCGGACCACCCGGCCCGGCTGGGTCGGGATCCTCGTCGTTCTGGAGCGGAATCGTCGCGCGTCCGGCCAGGCGTAGCGACGCTCCACTGAAGCGCCACCACAACGCCGCGTCCACCTGCACCGCGTAGTCCACATCCAAACTGGATGACTCGGTGTGGCGCTCGTATCGAAAGAAGAACGGAAACAGAACGTCGACTCGCTCGAGCCAATCGAGTTGTGCCGCGCTATCCCACCACTCGAACCGACCCGACACCTCGGCCAGGATGTGCGTCGACTCGTGGCGCGCGGCGCTTCCGACATACCAGGTGTCGAGCGTGCTCTCCATGTCGTCGAGGCGATAGCGCCGGGCCGTGAAGACATCCCAAATCACGAACGGCCACACGTCGAAGAACGAGTCTCCGTGGTGTTCGAGTTGGACCCGCTCCCACCCGCCGAATAGCGACAAGAAGCTCCACGGCATGACGTCCAGACGTCCGATCCAGTCGGCGCCCTGGAGACCGTCCAGGTGCATGTAGCGTACGTCGTTAAAACGCATCTCGAGGTCGCTGTCGACCTCGGTGTACTCGAAGCGCAGACGCAGACCGGGCCCGCGAGCTGTCGCACCCGTCCGGCGCGGAACGAGGTAGAGCCGGTACCACGGCTCGAGCTTGTAGTCGACGGAGACCCCACCGCCCGCGCGTCGAACCCAGAGTCGGTTCTCGAAGCCCTGCACGACGTCGCCTTCGCCGCTGTTGGTCTCGTAGAGTCCCCACGCTCGCAATCGCAGCGCCGATGACGCGCCCGCTTCGAAGCGCGCGAACCATCGGTCGGTGTCGAAGGGAAAGTCGAACGGAAAGGCACTGCCCGCGATCTCCTCGTCGATCTCCAACTCGCTCGAGAAGGTTTCGGCCTTGATCAGCACGTCGGTCGAGCGCCCCCAGGAAAGCCGTAACTCGATGGCACCGACGAACTGCCCGTCGCTTCCGGCCGACCCCAGCGCTTCGATCTTCGTCAGACCGAGTGGCATGTCGCGCGTGAGGGCGTACCCGGCGATCGCCTTTCCGCCCATGGTCTCCTTGATCCCAACCATGCGGTCGGCGTCGGTGTAGACGTTCTCTTGAGCGAGGGACAACTCGTCCCCCCAC
>DASPGK010000256.1:0-7288 GCA_035620655.1 Candidatus Krumholzibacteriia bacterium | reverse complement strand
ATCCGTATTGCTGTTTCCCGAGAACATTGCTATCCACGCAGATTCTGCAACAACTCTCGTGCCGGCAACCGCAGATTATAGAACCACCTTCACCATTGGTTCGTTTAGCGGATGCGGCATCGACTCCGCGCTCGTGAGCTTGTATGGCATGCCGCTAGGCTACGCACATCTCAACGTCAAGAGCCGTGACGTCGTCTGCCCATCGCCGCCAAACCCAAGCCGCGGCAAGGTTGATCTTCTAGACTTCGGCACTCTTGGGGCAAGCTACACCTCGCCACCGAAACCGTACAACCCGTGTGTTGACTACGTCGCAGCGTTCGGCCAGATCAACGTAGGAGACTTTGCGGCGTTTGGTGCTCACTGGAACCATTCGGCATCGGGAGGAGGATCGGCGCCCGAATCGGCGAGTATCGTTGTATCGGGGACAGTCGCACTCGAGTTCGAGGAGTCGCATCCGCTTCTTGGCGAGCACACATTGCGGGCGACGATGAGCCTCGAAGGCGTGCCTGCGTTCAAGGCCGCGATGTTCGCGCTTCGCAACGAGAACCCCAAGCTGGAGTTCATGGGGTGGATGGAGGCTTCGGGATACCCCGGCGAGACGATGACCACCGAGACAATTCGAGACGGACGCCGGGAGGTCTTCATCGGCGTGCTGGACGCGGACGCGACCGAAGGCGATGTGGTGCTCGGGACGGCGGAGTTTCGCGTCGTTTCGGACCAGCAGCTGGCTCTCACGGACGACGACCTCGCGCTCGTGACGGCCGACCTTCTTTCCAACACGGATCAGCGGAGCACGCTGGCCTTGAGCTCTCTGGCCGTGCGGCGCGCCGTGACGTCGGTTGAATACAAGAACGAGCTGGCGCAGAACTACCCAAATCCGTTCAACCCGACAACGACAATTTCGTTTTCGCTGGCGCAGACCGCGGATGCCAGCCTGTCGATCTACGATGTTCGTGGTGCGCTGGTGAAGTCGTTGTACAACGGACGGGCGGAGCGCGGGATCCACCGCATCGTCTGGGACGGTACAAGCAACGGCGGGCAACAGGTAGCGAGCGGCGTCTACTTCTACAAGTTGACAGCCGGCTCGTTCGCCGACACGAAGAAGATGACGATTCTGAAGTGAGCACCTGGGCCAATCCAAACCTATGAGTGAACTCGCCAAGAAACATTGCATCCCCTGCCGAGGCGGGGTTCCACCCCTCAAGGGTGATGAGCTGCGCGCGCTTTCGGCCAAGCTCGGCGGCGGCTGGAGCGTGGTGGACGAGCACCACCTCGAGAAGACGTTCGCGTTCGAAGATTTCCGGCAGGCGCTCGATTACACCAACAAGGTGGGCGAGATCGCAGAGCACGAGGGACACCACCCGGACATTTATCTCGGGTGGGGCAAGGTGCGGCTCACCATCTGGACCCACAAGATCGACGGGCTGACCGAGAGCGATTTCATTCTGGCCGCCAAAGCCGACGAAGCCTATCGCGCATGACGTTCAGCGCCGAGTTCAGCGTTCGCTTCGGTGAGATCGACCAGGCCCGCGTCGTCTATTACCCGCGTTTCTTCCATTATTTCCACCAGGCCTTCGAGGAGTGGTTCGCGGGGGCGCTCGGCGTTTCCTATCCCGATCTGGTATTGAAAGAGAACATTGGCTTTCCCAGCGTGCGCGTGGAGACGGAGTTCTTGAAGCCCCTGCGCTACGGCGACCGCATCCGCGTCGACCTGGAGCTGCTCGAGATCGGGACGACCTCGATCACGGTGGGTTACACGCTGGTACGATTGACCGACGGTGCTGTCAGCGCGCGCGCGACCATCAAGAACGTGGCCATCAATAATGACACCTTCGCGCCCGTGGCCATCTCCGACGAGTGGCGCCGGCGCTTCGAGAGATTCAAGAACGCATGAAGGCGATCACCTTCGAGAAGCACGGTGGCCCCGAGGTCCTGAAGCTGGGCGATCACCCGGATCCGGTCACGCGCCCGGGCACGGTCAAGATCGACGTCCACGCCGCCTCGCTCAATCATATCGACGTGTTCCTGCGCGGCGGTTTGCCCGGGATCAATATCCCGTTTCCGCATATTCCGGGCTGCGACGCGGCCGGTGTGATCCGCGAAGTGGGCGAGGGCGTCACCGGACTCAAGACCGGCGACCGCGTGTTGATGAACCCGACCATCGTGTGCGGGAAGTGCGAGTTCTGTTTGCGCGGCGACGCGACCATGTGTCTCGACTACCACTTGATCGGCGAGACCACGAGCGGTACGTGTTGCGAGCAGATCGTGATCCCGGCCGAGAACGCGATTCCCATCCCGAATTCGATGTCGTTCGTGGACGCGGCGTCGGTCCCGCTGGTGTTCGTGACCGCGTGGCGCATGCTGATCACGCGCGCACGTCTGCGCGCGGGCGAAGACGTGCTGATCCTGGGTGCCACCGCCGGGGTCGGTATCGCGTGCATCCAGATCGCGAAGGTGGCCGGGGCGCGCGTGTTCGCCGCCGCCAGCAGCGAGGAAAAGCTCGCGCTGGCCATGAAGCTCGGCGCCGACATCCTGATCAACTATTCGAAAGAAGACTTCCCCAAGAAGATCCGCGACTTGACGGCCAAGCGGGGAGTCGACGTGGTCGTCGACTACGTCGGTAAAGATACCTGGGTCAAGAGCTTGCGCAGCCTCTCCCGCGGCGGGCGGCTGGTGACGTGCGGGGCGACGACGGGGTATAATCCCGAGGAAGATTTGCGCCACATCTTCTTTCGCCAGCTGGAAGTGATCGGGTCGACCATGGGTTCGAAGAACGAGCTCATGGCGCCGCTCAAGTTGATCTGGGCCGGCCGCATGAAGCCGGTCGTCGGCGCCGTATACGCATTGAAAGACACCGCCGACGCGCACCGGGCGATGGAAGAACGGCGCGTCATGGGGAAAATCGTCATCAAGATTAGGGACTGATATCCATGGAAACCAACGTCACAACCGAGCGCATCCGATTCTCCACCCACCCGTCGCGCTACAAGCACTGGAAGCTCGAGATCGACGGGCCGGTGGCGTGGCTCAAGATGAACGTCAACGAGGACGAGGGGCTTCGACCCGGATACAAGCTCAAGATGAACTCGTACGACTTGGGCGTCGACATCGAACTCGACGACGCGGTGACGCGCCTGCGCTTCGAGCACCCCGAGGTGTCGGTGGTGGCCATCGAGAGCTTGAACGACAAGGTGTTCTGCGCCGGCGCCAACATCTTCATGTTGAGCACCTCGACGCACACCCACAAGGTCAATTTCTGCAAGTTCACCAACGAGACGCGCATCAATATCGAAGAGGCGACCGCCAAGAGCGGCCAGAAGTACGTGGCGTCCTTGAATGGTGCCGCCGCCGGCGGCGGCTACGAGCTGGCACTCGCGTGCGACGAGATCCACCTCGTGGACGATCGCAGCGCCGCGGTTAGTCTGCCGGAAGTCCCGTTGCTCGGCGTGCTCCCGGGCACCGGCGGTCTCACGCGCCTGGTCGACAAGCGCAAGGTGCGCCGCGACATCGCGGACGAGTTTTGTACCCTCGCCGAGGGGGCCAAGGCCAAGAAGGCGCTCGACTGGGGATTGGTCGACTTCATCCACGCCAAGAGCGTCTACGCCGAGGCCATCAAGAAGCGTGTGACCGAGCTCGCGGGGCGCGGCCACTCCGCCGAAGGCATCACCCTCGACGACGTCGAGCCCGAGATCGACGGCGACACGCTGCGCTGGCGCTACGTCACCCTCGAGATGCAACCCGCCGAGCGCATGGGCAAGATCACCATCCACGGTCCGAGCGCCGACGATTCGATGATCCCGAGTGAGCCCAGCACGCTGGGCGCGGGCTGGTACGCGCTGCGCGTGTGGCGCGAATTGCGACGCGCGATCCTCGAGCTGCGCTTCAACTATGTGTCGATCGGCTTGATCACATTCCATACCGAGGGCGACCTCACGCACGTCCTGGCCTTGGACGAAGCGTTGGAGAAGCGCCGGGATCACTGGTTCATCCGCGAGGTCTTCCTGCAGCAGGCGCGCACCTTGAAAATGATCGACCTCACTGCGCGCACGTTTTTTGCCATCGTGACGCCGGGCTCGTGTTTCGCGGGGAGCCTGTTCGAAGTGGCACTGGCCGCGGACCGCATCTATATGAAGGACGACGCCGAGACCGAGTGCGCGATCGCATTGAGCCACGCCAACGCCGGCAAGAACCCCATGGCGCACGGCCTCTCGCGCCTCGAGAATCGTTTCTACGGCTCGCCCGAGCGCGTCGCGAAAGCTCTCGAACACCAAGGCGAGGCGATCACGCCCGATGAGGCGCGCGAGCTCGGCCTCGCCACCGACGTCCTCGACGACATCGACTGGGACGACGAGATTCGCATGAAGATCGAGGAGAGACGTTCGCTCTCTCCCGACGCGCTGACCGGCATGGAGGCCAACCTCCGTTTCGTCGGCCCCGAAACCATGGAGAGCCGCATCTACGCGCGCTTGTCCGCGTGGCAGAACTGGATCTTCACCCGGCCCAACGCCGTGGGCGAAAAGGGTGCCCTCACATCGTACGGCAAGCCGCATTCACCCGAATTCGACTGGAGCAGGGTCTGATGGACTACAAAGAGCTGATTCCCAACAACGTCAACCTGAAGGAGAACCCCAAGCTCTTGCGCGCGCTGGAGCGCTGGCACCCGCGCTTCCTGGAATGGTGGCGTGACCAGGGGCCGGTGGCGCACCAGGAGCGCGAGATCTATCTGCGCACGGCGGTGAGCGTCGATTCGTCGGGCTGGGCGGTGTACGACTACGTGCGCATGCCGGAGTATCGCTGGGGGATCTTCCTGGCCCCTGTGAAGAGCGAGCGGTCGATCCACTTCGGCGACTACATCGGCGACGGGTGCTGGGAAGACGTGCCGGGCGAGCATCGCAACGAATTGAAGCGCTTGATCGTGACCCAGGGCGACACGGAGCCGGGCTCGGTGGAGCAGCAGCGGCGTCTCGCGTTGTCGGCGCCCTCGCTCTACGACATGCGCAATCTGTTCCAGGTGAACGTCGAAGAGGCGCGCCATCTTTGGGCGATGGTCTATCTGCTCCACTCTTATTTCGGCAAAGACGGCCGCGACGAAGCGGAAGAGATGCTGGAGCGTCGCTCGGGCGACCCGGACACACCGCGCCTCTTGTCGACCTTCAACGATCCGATCGACGACTGGCTCGACTTCTTCTGCTTCGCGACCTACACCGACCGCGACGGCAAGTACCAGCTGGGGTCGCTGGCGGAGAGCGCATTCACGCCGCTCTCGCGCACCACGCGTTTCATGCTGACCGAGGAAGCGCACCACCTGTTCGTGGGTGAGACGGGGCTCGCGCGCACGATACGCCGTACCGCGCAGCTCAT
This sequence comes from Candidatus Krumholzibacteriia bacterium, assembly GCA_035620655.1. Classification (GTDB taxonomy): domain Bacteria; phylum Krumholzibacteriota; class Krumholzibacteriia; order WVZY01; family JAKEHA01; genus JAKEHA01. The sequence continues at coordinate 1,927 of DASPGK010000256.1, read as the reverse complement.
GAAAGAGAACGAGAGCGAAGACGTGCGCCCCTACGGCGGCATCCCGCTCGACATCGTCCAGAAGTACATCAACTATTGGTACTCGGTCTCCCTCGACCTTTTCGGCAATGAGGATTCGAGCAACGCGGCCAACTACTTCGCGCACGGCTTGAAGGGGCGTTTCAACGAAGCCAACCGCAAGCTCTACCCGGATGCGTCGGCGCGCGAGGGCAACTACAGCTACACGGTTTACGACGAAGATCGCGCCGAGCTGATCGAGCGCGAGATCCCGATGCGGCGCGCCATGAACGCGATCCTGCGCGACGCCTATATCGAGGACTGCGAGCGCGCGGTGGCGCGCTGGAACAAGATTCTCGAACAAGAGGATTGCCGGCTGCGTATCCATCTGCCCTCGGTGCGCTTCCACCGCGAGGTGGGGACGTTCGGCAGGGCGTCGTTCGACCCCAACGGGAACCTGATCACGAAGGACGAGTTCGAATCGCGCCGCGAGGAGTTCCTGCCCACGCGCGCGGACCGCGACTACGTCAAGAGCGTGCAGTTCCTGGTGACGGAGGCGGGCAAGTTCGCGAACTGGATCGCGCCCCCGCAGCACGGGATCCACGGACGCCCGCTCGACTTCGAATACGTGCGTCTGTAGGACGCGCGGCGTTCTGGACAGCGCGGCGCGTTCGCTCGTACAATAGGGGCTGCGGACCCCATCCCTCGCCGACCTGCTAGGAGATCCGTGGTCGAGACACCTCGGCTTGACGTCGTCGTCCGCTGCCGCCGTCCACGTACTCGTCTTGCACGCGGACTCGTCCGCGGACTGCTCGTTCTGCTCGCCGCGGCGGGCGTGCCGGTTGCGCACGCCCAGGTCAACGAATTCGTTCCCGGCCAAGTCATCGTCAAGCTCGCGCCCGCCTCGCGCACGGTGGATGCGGCGTCGTTGCGAACGAGCGTCAACGCGACCGTGAAAGCCCGCTTCCATAGCATCGGCGCCGAGTTGTGGGAGATAGCCGGGATCGGCGTGCCGCAAGCGATCGCGCGCCTGCAAGGCGACCCGCGCATCGTCTTCGTCGAGCCCAACTACATCGTCCACGCGGTCGACGTGTTTCCCAACGACGAGCACTTCGCCGATCAATGGAACCTGCACAACACCGGCCAGACCGGCGGGACGCCCGACGCCGACGTCGACGCCCCCGAAGCGTGGACCTACGTCACCGGCGGCGACGTCCTCGTCGGCATCATCGATAGCGGCGTCGACTGGCAGCACGTCGATCTCGCGCCGAACATCTTCGTGAACACGAGGGAGATCGCGGACAACCGCATCGACGACGACGGCAACGGCTACATCGACGACGTGCGCGGCTGGGACTTCGTCAACGAGGACAACGACCCCGACGACGACAACGGCCACGGGACCCACGTGGCGGGCATCGTCGCGGCGGTCGGGAACAACGCGATCGGGGTCGCGGGAGTGAGCTGGTCCGCGCGCATCCTGCCGCTGAAGTTCCTGAGCGCGGTGGGCTCCGGTACCACCTCGGACGCGATTCGCGCGGTCGAGTACGCCACCGCGATGGGCGCGCGGCTCACCAACAACAGCTGGGGCGGCATCGGCTTCTCGCTGGCGCTGCGCTCCGCCATCGACGAGGCCGCCGAGGCGGGCGCGCTGTTCGTGGCGGGGGCGGGCAACGCCGGCCTCAACAACGACGTCACCCCGTTCTACCCCGCGAGCTTCGACCTCGACAACGTGATCAGTGTGGCCAGCACCGACCACGACGACGAACGCAGCTTCTTCTCGAACTACGGCCTTACCAGCGTCGACCTCGGCGCACCGGGATCCGACGTGATCAGCACCTTCCCCGACGATCGCTATGCGATTGCGTCGGGGACCTCGATGGCGGCGCCGCACGTGTCGGGAGCATTGTGCCTCTTGTGGACGGTGGCG
>DASPGK010000255.1:0-10565 GCA_035620655.1 Candidatus Krumholzibacteriia bacterium | reverse complement strand
TACCTGCCGTTCGAAACCACGTCGACGATTTTTGTCGGCGGCTGCATCCGCTGGGTGATGGATCGCACGTCGGAGCGTCGCGGTCACAACGAGGCGCAAAGAACTCGCGTGGTGAACGTCGGCATCTTGGCCGCGTCGGGTATGATCGCGGGCGAAGCGCTGGTGGGACTGGTCAAGTCGACCATGGCGTGGATGGAGAAACCCTTCCCGCAGGTGCTCGCGAACCCGTCGTACCTGGTCGGGCTCCTCGTACTGGGGTTGATCGCGTTCGTCTTGATTCGCGTTCCGCTCCGCAACGCGGGCGATCCCAACGAACCGGCGCCGCCGGCCGCGATGGTGTAGCTCCGCTTTCAGGAGTTGTTCGTGCGCGAATCACTGCTGCGGTATCTGGTGTGTCCGCGGGACCACGCTGAGCTCTCGCTGAGCGCGGACACCCGCGATGGCGACCGCATTGCCACGGGGACGCTGCGTTGCTCCGCCTGCCAAGCCGAGTATCCGATCCGTCACTACGTGCCGCGATTCGTGGCCGACGACCAGTACGTGGCCAGCTTCAGCCACGAGTGGACGCGCTTTGCGCGCACCCAGCTCGACTCGGTCAACGGCACGGATATTTCGCTGCAGTACTTTCGCAATTCTGTAAAGCGCGCGCCGGCCGACTATGCCGGGTCACTGGTGCTGGATGCCGGGTGCGGCACCGGCCGCATGCTGGAGCTGTTCGCGGACGTCGAGGCCACCGTGATCGGGATCGACTTGAGTTACGCGGTCGACTCCGCGGTGGACAACGTGGGGAAGCACCCCCACCTGCACGTCGTGCAGGCCAGCATCTACGATCTGCCGTTTCGTCCCGCGACGTTCGATTTCGCCTACAGCATCGGCGTGCTGCACCACACGCCGGACCCCGAGCGCGCGTTCCGTGCCGTGCAGGATGTCGTGCGTCCGGGCGGCGACGTGGGGATTCGTGTGCTCAGCAAGCGCATGGTCGGCGGCGTCAATCTCGACTGGATCTTTCCGCTGTTCCTGTACCGGCACGTCACCCGCCGCGCGCGCCCGGACCATCTGCTCGCGTTTCTCAAGGGCTATGTGCCGGTGGCGTGCTCGCTGCGACGGATCCCGCTGGTGGGCCAATTTTTTCGTTGGCTGCTCCCCGTGGCCGACTACCACGGGGTCCATCCGCTCGACGACGAACAACTGCGGCAGTGGAACATACTCGACACCTTCGATCGCTTTTCCCCTCGCTACTACTTCCGCTACTCCGACGCCGACCTGCGCGCGTGGTTCCCTTCGGATCGCTTCGACCACTTCGAGCGCGGGACATTTCCCGTTTCCGCCCGCGGGCGCAGGGCCTCCGCCTCGCGCACGTGACCCGCGTCGACTCCGTTTCGCTTCCGTGCGGGCAATGCTATGATGGGCATCGCGACCCCGTAGCTCAGGTGGATAGAGCAGCAGCCTTCTAAGCTGCTGGTCCCAGGTTCGAATCCTGGCGGGGTCGCCACTTCTTTGGCAACTTCGAGACGGCCGCCACCGTACCTCTCCGCAAGGTGTACGCTCCCTCTGATACCGCCACGCGATCGACCGGCCCCGACCGCTCCGCCGCGATCATCGACGTCGTCGTTTACCTCGTTGCAGTGGTCGTCTTTTGGGGCGTCGAAGAGTGGCTGCGATCCATCGGGCGCTTCCCGCTTCCTGGTTTGCTCGACGGTGCGCCCAGCCTGGTCGCGTCGTTCTTCGTGGTCGTCGCCTTGATGAAGCGGCGCGGACAGAGGTGGTCGGATTTCGGTCTCGTGCGACCGCGACGCTGGTGGCTCGTGCCGGCGTGGGGGCTGGTCGTCATGGTCGTCCACGTCGCGTCGCAGATGACGATCGTTCCGCTCCTTTCGAGTTTACTGCACGTCCCCCCGCCCGACTTTTCCAAGTACGACCCGCTTCGCGGCAACCTGAAACTGTTCTTGTTCGTCACGCCCGGCGCCATGATCACGGGCGGTTTCATCGAAGAGTTCGTGTACCGCGGCATGATGTTCGATCGCCTCGCGCGTATCGTCGGCGGCACCGGTCGGCGAACCGTGCTCGCCGCGGCTCTGCTGTGCGGCATTCCCTTTGGACTCGCCCACTTTCAGTGGGGCGTTGGCGGGGTGCTGGTGACGGCGGTCATGGGCTCCATGCTGGGACTGATGTATCTCGCCACACGGCGCAACCTGTGGCCGCTCGTCTTCGGCCACGCGGCGCTGGATTTCCTGTTGCTGCTCCAGGTCTACCTGGGGGTGCTGAAACCGTAGTGTGTGGCCTCGCGGTCGGAGGCTTCGGCGCCGGGGCTCACCGCCTCCACATCGGACACACTAAGGATTACCCGTCCGGCGTCTACTTCCTGCGGCTCACGCAATCGGGACGTTCGGTGTCGTCGCGCTTCGTGATGGTGCGCTGACGGTTTACTGCTCAACTGCCGCGTAAAGAAAAACGCCCCGCGAGCGGTCCTCGCGGGGCGTTTCGTTGCAGCGATTCTGTGTCTACCCTAACGACCGAACATGTATACGGCGCCCACCATCAGCGAGAAGTGGCTCGCGTCGCTGACGACGCTGAACCAGCCTTCGCCGAGGAACGCGAACTGCTTGCCTGCGTCGTAGCGGAGCCCGCCGCCCAAGTCCAGGCCGACCCTGAGCTCGGTTTCTTCCACCGACGAGCCCGGGAAGATGACCGTGCCCCCGACCGAGATCGGATCGATTTCGGCGTGAGCGCTGAGCACATGCAATCCCAGGCCGCCGCCGGCGAACGGCTGCACGGCCGGATTCGATGTCTTGAACATGTACTTGGTCTTGGCCCCGAACGAGAAGTCGCGCACGCCGAACTCGCCGCCGAAGTCTTCCTCGGTCTGCGACCAATAGCCGGCGTAGCTTTCGAACGCCCAGTCGGGGTGAATGGTCCCGAGGTCGAATATGAGACCGAGTCCCAGGGTGGTGTCGAGGTCCTCGGGATTGACCACGCCCGCCTTGAGTCCGATGCCTCTCAGGGCAAAGTTTGCCTGCGCCGACGCGTCCGCGGCCATCAGCGTGCAAAACGCGACGGCCGCCAGGACCACGCTAAATCGTTTCATTGCATAGCCTCCAATTGAACGGACCACCTTGTCGAGTTCTCGCCAAGGAGAGGGTGCAAGACGCGAACCAGGGCGGCCCTTGTTGTGCTTCCCTGGCGTTCGTGATAAGCTCATACGGCCACGAGAGTTACCGCTCCCCCAGGCAAGCAGAGTCGCGACCACCGCAGAGCGGGTCCGCTCGACACAACAGGCTCGATTGTCCGATCAGAAGGGTTGGTATGGCGCAGTATTTCTTGACCGAGAAGGGCTATCTCAAGCTCAAGGAAGAGATCGATCGCCTCGATCGCTACTTGAAGAACGATATCGCCAAGGAGATCGCGACGGCGGCCGCGCACGGCGACTTGAAGGAGAACGGCGAGTACCACGCCGCGAAGGAGAAACAGGCCCACACCGCCGCCAAGCTGCGCCAGCTCCAGGAGCGCTTCAGCGGCGCCAACGTCGTGCGCAAGGAGGAGCTCTTGCCGGTGGAGTCGGTGACCTTCGGTAAGAAGATCAAGATTCGCGACACCAAGACCGGCAACGAGCGCGTGTGCACCATCCTCGGCGAAGGCGAAACCGACCCCGAGAACGGCGTCATCGCCTATAACTCGCCGCTTGCGAGCGCGTTGATCGGGCACAGCAAGGGCGAAACGGTGGACGTGCAGCTTCCCGTGGGAATGAAGACGTTCCAGATCCTGGAAGTCGAATTCGCCGAGGGGTACCAGGACTAGCGCCGACGCTCGCGCTTCACCACGCCACTTCGTCGTACCATCCAACAACCGGGAGTTTCAGTTCCGATGCGCTACCTCGTCACCGGCGGGTCCGGATTCCTCGGCATCAACCTCATTCGATATCTAATCGAGCGCGGGCACGCGGTGGTTTCGCTCGACCTCCTGCCGTTCGACTATGAGGACTGCCGTGATCGCGTAGAGGCGGTGGTCGGAGATATCAGAAACCGCGCCGCGGTCGACCGTGCGATGAAGGGCGTCGAGATCGTCGTGCACTGCGCCGCCGCGCTCCCGCTATACTCCAAGGCCGATATTCTCTCGACCGACATCGACGGGACGCGCAACGTCTTGCAGTCGGCGCTCGAGGCCAAGGTCCAGCGCGTGATCCACGTCTCGTCGACCGCGGTGTACGGCGTGCCCGACCATCATCCGCTGTACGAGACGGATCCGCTGGTGGGTGTGGGCCCGTACGGCGAGGCGAAGATCAAGGCCGAGGAAGTCTGCGTCGAGTACCGCAAGCAGGGAATGTGCGTTCCCATCTTGCGGCCCAAGTCGTTCGTGGGGCCCGAGCGCCTGGGCGTATTCGCGCTTCTCTTCGACTGGGCGCGCGACGGCCGCAACTTCCCGCTGCCCGGGCGCGGCGATAACCTCTACCAGCTCATGGACGTCGCCGACCTGTGCGACGCGATCTACTTGTGCGCGACGCTGGATCGCGACACGGTCAACGACGTGTTCAACGTGGGTGCCAAGGAGTTCGACACGGTGAAGAACGACTTTCAGGCCGTGCTCGACCGCGCGGGGAAGGGCAGGCGCATCGTCCCGCTACCGGAAGCGCCCATGAAGCTCGCGCTCGCGATACTGCGCGCGCTGCGGCTCTCGCCGGTTTACAAGTGGGCGTACGGCACGGTGTCGAAGGAGTCCTTCGTGTCGATCGAGAAGGCCGAACGCGTCCTCGGCTTCAAGCCGCGCTACTCGAACCAGGCGGCGTTGCTGCGCAACTACGAGTGGTACCTGGCCAACCTCCACCGTTTCCGCGGTTCGTCGGGTGTCACGCACCGCGTGCCGTGGAGCCAGGGGATCCTGTCACTCGCCAAGCGGTTCTTCTAGACGCCATGACGTCGCCGGTCCAAACGAGTAAATACAAACTGGGGCCGCTCGCGCGCTTCGGCATGGTCGCGGCACAGCTCGCGTTGCTGACCCTGGTCGTCCGCACCTTCGATATCGAAAGCGGCGCGTTCTTCCGCGTGATGGTGATCGCGAGCATCGGTTTCGTCGTCCATCACCTGGCACCGTCGCGCCTGCGGCTGCCGTTGTTCGTGCTCATCTCGGTCGCCGGTATCGTGACCGTCCTGGGACCGGCCAACGCGGCCCAGATCGTCGGCCTGGGTCTGTTGTTGATCGGGATCGCGCACCTTCCGGTGCGCTTTTCGGCGCGCGTCGCGCTGATCCTGGCGCTGGGGGGGCTGCTCGCGGCCGCGCGCGTCGGTGTGGTGCGTGCGCCGCTCTCGACCGCGATCTGGCCCATCTTCGGCGCCATGTTCATGTTCCGGATGATCGTCTACCTGTACGACCTGAAGAACCGCGCGGCGCCCTTCGGCCCCTGGCGCGCGCTGGCCTACTTCTTCATGCTGCCCAACGTGTGCTTCCCGCTGTTCCCGGTGGTCGACTACAAGTCGTTTTGTCGTACCTACTACGACGACGAAGACGTGAGCATCTATCAAACCGGAGTCGAGTGGATCTTCAACGGCATCGTCCAGCTCCTGATTTATCGGTGGGTGTACCAGAATCTCCTGGTCGGTCCGGACGCGGTCGCGAACGCGTCGCAGGCGGCGTTGTTCCTCTTCACGGCGTACGCGATGTACCTCAAGATCTCGGGCAGCTTCCACATGATCGTCGGCATCCTGCACGTATTCGGGTTCAACCTGGGGCCGACCAACAACAAGTACTTCCTCTCCCAAAGCTTCACCGACTACTGGCGGCGCATCAATATCTACTGGAAAGACTTTCTCCAGAAGGTGTTCTTCAACCCGGTCTATTTTCGTTTGAACAAGAAGATGGGTGCGACGAGCGCGCTCGTGTTCGCTACGCTGGTCGCGTTCTTCGTCACTTGGGCGCTGCACTCGTACCAGTGGTTCTGGATCCGCGGTAACTTCCCGGTGATCTGGCAGGACATCGCGTTCTGGTCGATCATGGGGTTGCTCGTGCTGGGCAATATGCTCTACGAGAACAAGTACGGGCGCCAACGAAGTCTGAAGAAGGCCAAGGTCTCGGCCGCGAGCGAGGTCACGCTGGCGTTGCGGACCGTCGGGACCTTCGTGGTGATCTGCGTGAGTTGGGTCATCTGGTCGTCGGAATCGTTCGGCGAAGTAACCATGGTGCTGGGCAAGCTCGCGCGTCCCGATCTGCGCGCGGTGCTCTGGATCGTTCTCGGCCTGGGAGCGCTCGGGGCCATCGCGATCGCCGTCGCGCGCCACGAGCGCGGAAAAGCGGGAGGGGCGCTCGCGCGAGCCAGTCGGAAGGGCCCCGCGCCCATCTTGGGACGTGCCTATCAGGTGGGTGCGGCCTGCGTGGCGATTCTGTTCATCGCCTACGCACCGCTTGTGATCGACATCGACCCGGCCATCAGTAATACGGTCGACAACCTGAAGACGTCGCGTCTGAACGCGCGCGACGCGCAGATGCTCGACCGCGGCTACTACGAGGACCTGACCAACGTGGTGCGCTTCAATACGACGCTCGGCGACCTCTACAACGAGAAACCGCCCAACTGGGAGCGCTGCTGGGCCATGCACCCCATCGACGGTTACCCCGACTACGAGTTCATGCCCAACAAGAACGTGTGGTTCAAGGGCACCATGATGAGCACCAACCAATGGGGTCTGCGCGATCGCGACTGCGAGAAGAGCAAGCCGGCCGGCACCTACCGCATCGCCATGCTGGGGGCGTCGCACCCGATGGGTACCGGCGTGGAAGACGACCAGGTCATGGACAACGTCGCGGAGGATCGTCTGACGCGCGAGAGTCCGACTGGCGAGCACGAGCGCTACGAGATCCTCAATTTCTCGGTGGGCGGATACGGCCCCATCCAGATGCTCGCCGACATGGACCGCCGCGTGTTCGACTTCGAGTTCGACGCGCTCTTGTGGACCGGCATCGACGACATCTACTGGACCGCGAAGGACCTGGTCGACGCGGCCAACCACGGCTTCGCGATCCCATACCCGCACGTCATGGACGTCATGCGCGAAGCCGGCATCGGGCGCGACACGCCGTTCTCCGACGGCCTCAATCGAATGAAGCCCCACAGCGAGGCGTTGTTGTCGTGGATCTACGCGCAGGTCGTGGAGCGCTGCGCCGAGCACGGCGTGGTGCCGATGGCGGCCTTCCTTCCGCACATGAGCGATATCTCGGACGAGCACGAGCTGCTCGCGCGCAAGGCCCGCCAGATGGAACTCGCGCGCGCAGCCGGGATGGTCGTGCTCGACTTGACGAAGGCCTACCGGGGCGTCGATCCTCGCACCATGTGGATCGCGCCGTGGGACTCGCACCCCAACGCGGACGGCCATCGCATGCTGGGCGACGAGCTGTACGAGGCACTCAAGGTACAATTGGCATTGTGACGCGAAAGGACGCACCATGGACCGACAGGCGATCGTCGATACGGTGAAGCACTTCATCCTCGAGCAGTTCTTGCCCGGCGAGGATCCGGACGAGCTCGCGACAGATACCGCGCTCATGACAACCGGAATTCTCGATTCGCTGGCAACGCTCAAGCTGGTGACGTTCCTGGAGCAGGAGTTCGACATCACGGTCGAGGCGCACGAGGCCGACGCCGCCAATCTGAACACGCTGGATCTCATCGCGGACCTGGTGCACGGCAAGTTGTAACCGCATGACGCTGCAACGCTATTTAGACGAAACGGTGGCGCGCTTTCCGGAGCGTGCCGCCGTGCGCGAGCCCGGCGGGGCGTCGGTCACCTACCGGGAGTTGGGCGAGCTTTCCGACCGGCTGCGCGACCGCTTGGCGTCGATGGGCGTCGCCCCCGGCGACCGCGTCGGTATCTACCTGCGTAAGTCCATAGACACGGTCGCCGCGATCTTCGGCGTGCTCAAGACCGGCGCCGCCTACGTGCCGGTCGACCCGTCCGCGCCGCCGTCGCGCAACGGCTACATCTTCGCGAACTGCTCGGTGAAGGTGGCGATCACGGAGAGGCGCTTCGAGCCGGGCTTGCGCAAGCACCTCTCCGAAGAGGGCGCCGCGGACACGCCCTTGTTCGTGATCGACGAAGCCGCAGGCGGTGCGGGCTTGCGAGCCGCCCTGGACGCGGCCGACGCCGCCACGCGCGCGCCGCGTGTCGCGACCGTCCACACCGGCCCCGACGCGCTGGCCTACATTCTCTACACGTCGGGCTCGACCGGGAAGCCCAAGGGTGTAATACTCACGCAGCGCAACGCGACCAGCTTCGTCGATTGGTGCAGCGAGACGTTCGCGCCGGCGCCCGAAGACGTGTTCTCCTCGCACGCGCCCTTCCACTTCGACCTGTCGATCCTCGATATCTACACGCCGCTCAAACATGGTGCGTCTCTCGCGTTGGTACCCGAAGACATCGGCAAGGACCCGCAGAAGCTCGCGCGCTTGATCCACGACGCGCGCATCACGGTGTGGTACTCGACCCCGTCGGTCTTGAGCCTGCTGGTCCAGTACGGGAAGCTCGAGGACTACGACCTCTCGCACATTCGCACCATCCTGTTCGCGGGCGAGGTGTTTCCCATCGTGCACCTGAAGGCGCTGCACGCGCTCCTGCCCGCGCCGCGCTATTTCAACCTGTACGGACCCACCGAAACCAACGTGTGCACCTTCTTCGAACTCCCGCCCGCGATACCTTCCGAGCGCGTCGACCCGTTTCCGATCGGTATGGTGTGTTCGCACCTGGAGGCGGTGGTGGTCGACGATGCGGGCGACGAAGTGGGACGGGGCGAGCGCGGCGAGCTGTGCATCCGCGGAGCGTCGGTGACGCCGGGCTATTGGAACCTCCCCGAACAAACCGCGAAGGCCTACCTCACGACGGGCGTGGGCGCGCGCGATGCAGCGAAGGGTCCCTGGTACAAGACGGGCGACGTCGTCACCGAGGAAACCGGCGGCGTGTACGTCTACGCGGGCCGCAAGGACCGCATGGTGAAGAAGCGCGGCTACCGCGTCGAGCTGGGGGAAATCGAATCGTGCTTGTACCGCCATCCCGACGTGCGCGAGGCCGCGGTGGTCGCGATCCCCGACGACGAATTGGGCTTGAAGGTCCGCGCCCACCTCGCCACCCGCGACGGCGGCCGTCTTTCGGTCATCGCGCTCAAGGGATTCTGCGCGCAGCACCTCCCGGTCTACATGATCCCCGACGTGTTCAGCTTCCACGCCGAACTGCCCAAGACGTCGACGGAAAAGACCGACTACCAAGCTCTCATGAGGATGGAGTAGCGATGGACTTCTCGTGGTCGGAAGAACAGACGAACCTGCGCGAGAGCATCGCGACGTTTGCGCGCGAGGAGTTGAACCAGGGCCTCATCGAGCGCGATCAAAAGGGCGAGTTCAATCGCGAGGGCTGGGACAAGTGCGCGCGCATGGGTGTGCACGGACTACCGGTGCCAACCGCGTACGGCGGGCTGGGCATGGACGCGCTGACCACGGTGGGCGTGCTCGAGAGTCTGGGGTACGGGTGCGAAGACAACGGCCTCGTGTTCTCGATCAACGCGCACATGTGGACGCTCGAGACGCCCATCATGGGCTTCGGCACCGAGGAGCAGAAGAAGAGACTCCTTCCCAAGCTCACGAGCGGGGAGTGGATCGGCGCCAACGCCATGTCCGAGCCGGGCTCGGGCTCCGACGCCTACAGCATCGCGACCACCGCGAAGAAGAAGGGCGACGTCTATCTCTTGAACGGGAGCAAGGTGTTCTGCTCCAACGGACCCATCGCCGACGTGTACCTCGCCTTCGCCAACGTCGACCCCGCGCTGGGTGCCAACGGCGTCACCGGCTTCCTGGTGGAGCGAACCTCGCCCGGGCTCTCGCTCGGCAAACACACCGAGAAGATGGGCCTGCGCACGTCGCCCATGTGCGAAGTCTTCTTCGAGGACTGCGAGGTTCCCGAGGCCAACCGCCTGGGCCGCGAGGGTGCCGGCAAGATGCTCTTCGCCGACTCGATGTCGTGGGAGCGCGGGTGTATTCTCGCCTCCGCGGTCGGCACGATGCGGCGGCTCTTGGAGACGTCGATCGCGTACGCCACCTCGCGCGAGCAGTTCGGCCAGCCCATCGGCAAGTTCCAAATGGTCCAGTCGAAGATCGTCGACATGAAGCTGCGGCTCGATACCGCGCGCGCCTTTCTCTATCAATCGGCCTATCAGAAATCGCGCGGCAAGAGCGTGTACCTGGAAGCCGCCATGGCCAAGCTATACATCTCCGAGTCGTGGATCGAGTGCGCGCGCCATGCGCTGCAGATCCACGGAGGGTACGGCTACACGGTGGAATACAAGATCGAGCGCGAGCTGCGCGACGCGCTCGCAAGCACGCTGTTCTCCGGGACCTCGGAGATCCAGCGCACCATCATCGCGTCGCTGATGGGACTGTGAGGACACGATGAGAGACGTGTGCTACTTCGTCGCCTGCAGCGTGGACGGCTTCATCGCCGGCCCCAACGACGCCATCGACTGGCTCTTCACCGACGACGACTACGGGTTCGCCGAGTTCTACCGCAGCGTCGACTGTCTCGTCATGGGGCGGAAGA
>DASPGK010000254.1:0-4542 GCA_035620655.1 Candidatus Krumholzibacteriia bacterium | reverse complement strand
AGGATCACGACCTTGTCCTTGGTACCGCGCGCGCGTCGCGTGTCGGTCTCGACGTCGCACTCGTCGTCGTAGACGACGTAGTAGTAGGGCGTGCGCGCCTCGAACTCGCCCGCGCAGGTGTCGACCATCTTGACCACGGGGTGGATGTCCATCGCCTCGCGCGCGCGAATCACGTCTTCTTCTTCCACGCGCCACAGGGTGGCGAGCTGGCGGTCGCTGAACCCGAATCGCTTCGCTTGCCGCAATTCAGCGTGCGACGGAGGAAAAGCGAGCGAAGCGAGCCTCTTTTCGAAGGCAACTAAGGTCCGGAAATTCTCCAAGAACCAAGGATCGATTTTGGTGAGCTGGTAGACTCTCTCCGTCGTCCACCCCGCCGCGTACGCCGCCTTGACCGCGAACAGCCGCATCGAGTTGGGCACCGCGAGGAGTTTCTCGAGATCGTCGGGCGCGAACTCGACCGAGTCCAGTCCGGCCCAATCCGATTCCAGCGAGCGCAATGCCTTCTGCAGGGCTTCGTTGAAGGTGCGCCCGAGCGCCATCACCTCGCCGATCGATTTCATCTGCGAGCCCAGCACGTCCTCGACGCCGCGGAACTTCTCGAAGTTCCAGCGCGGGATCTTGACCACGACGTAGTCGAGCGAGGGCTCGAAGGCGGCCGGGATGGTGCCCACGATGTCGTTGGGCAACTCTGCCAGCGTGTAGCCGAGTGCGAGCCGTGCGGCCACCTTGGCGATCGGGTAGCCGGTGGCCTTGCTGGCCAGCGCCGACGAGCGCGACACGCGCGGGTTCATCTCGATCACGACCATGCGTCCCGTCATCGGTTCGAGCGCGAACTGTACGTTGGCCCCGCCCCAAATACCGACCAGGTCCATGATCTTGAAGGCGGCGTCGCGCATGCGCTGGTATTCGGGGTCGCGCAGCGTCTGCACCGGGGCGACGGTCACGCTGTCGCCGGTGTGCACTCCCATCGGGTCGAGATTCTCGATCGAGCACACCACCACGTGGTTGCCGTCCTTGTCGCGCATGACCTCGAGCTCGAATTCCTTCCAGCCTTCGACGGATTCTTCGATCAGCACTTCGCGCACCGGCGACTTCTGCAATCCGTACTTCACGATGCGCGCGAAGTCGTCCTTCGTGCGCGCCATGCCGCTGCCGCTTCCGCCCAACGTGAACGAGGGGCGGATGATCGCGGGCAGCCCGATCGACTCCAGCGAGCGCATCGCTTCGTCGAGGGTGTGCACGGTGACGCTCTTCGGCGTGTCGAAACCGGCCTCGTCGCACAGGAGCTTGAACTGGCTGCGGTCCTCCGCGCGCCGGATGGCCTTCAAGTCGACGCCGATCAGGCGCACGCCGAATTCCTCCAGCACCCCGGAGTCGTGCAGCTCCATCGAGAGGTTGAGCGCGGTCTGCCCGCCGAGTGTCGGCAAGAGCGCGTCGGGGCGCTCTTTCTCGATGATGGCGCGGCACGCGTCGAAGGTCAGCGGCTCGATGTAGGTCGCGTCCGCCATCTCCGGATCGGTCATGATGGTGGCGGGGTTGCTGTTGATGAGCACGACGCGCAAGCCTTCTTCGCGCAAGGCACGGATCGCCTGTGTCCCCGAGTAGTCGAACTCGCAGCCCTGACCGATGACGATGGGGCCGCTGCCGATCACCATCACGGATCGAATTCCGTCAAGCCGCGGCATGCGCATCGCCCCCCTTCGTCGCCGAGGCGCCGCTGGACCATCCCTGCACACGCTCGTGGAAGCGATCGAAGATCACGCGGCAATCGTGCGGCCCCGGTGAAGCCTCGGGGTGGAACTGCACGCACTCGAGCTTGCGGTGCTCGTCGACGAAGCCTTCCAAGGTTCCGTCGTTGGCGTTGGTGTAGGTGATGGTGACTCCCGTCGCGTCCGCGATGTCGTCGCTGACGGCATAGTTGTGGTTCTGGCTGGTGATGAACACCTGGCCGGTTCGATGGTCGACGACCGGCTGGTTCGCGCCGTGGTGTCCGAATTTCAGCTTGTACGTCCGCGCGCCCAGTGCCAAGGCGATGATCTGGTGGCCGAGGCAGATCCCGAGCATCGGGACGCGGCCGATGAGCTTTGTCACCTGCTCGACCACCTCCGGGATGTCGGCGGGGTCGCCGGGGCCGTTGGAGAGCACCACGAAGTCGAAGCCGCCCTTCAGGATATCGTCCGCGCGAAACGTGGTGTCGAAGACCTGCGTGGTCAGTCCCAGGCGTCGCACGTTGTCGACGATGCTCTTCTTGACGCCGAGGTCGATCACGGCCGCGCGCCCGCGCGCGCCGGGGTGGACCGCGTTCAGCGTGCCCGAGACACTCTCGACCAGGCGCTCGGAGCGATCGAGCTTCTTCGAGCGTGCGAGTGCGAGTAGCTCGTCGTCGGAGGCGTCGGCGCGGCCGATGGCGGCGATCACGGCCCCTTGGTCGCGCACGTGCTTGGTCACCGCGCGCGTGTCCACACCGGAGAGGCCCGGGAGGTTCTGATCCATCATGAACGACTCCAGCGACACCCGCCCGGGTCCGGGGGAGAAGAACTCCTGGAGGTCGTGGACGACGAGGGCCCGGGCCGCGGTGGCCGGCTTCTCGCTGTCGTCGGCGGTCACACCGTAGTTGCCGATCTGCGGGTACGTCATCACGACCACCTGTCCCGCGTAGGAGGGGTCGGTGATGACTTCTTGATAGCCCGTCATGGAGGTATTGAACACGACCTCGCCCCAGATGGGCCCGCGCCAGTCGGGGCGCGCAGCCGCTCCCGTCAGGTACCCGTCGAAGCGGGTTCCGTCGGCGAGGATCATCTTGCCGCGCGCGCGGTTGCTCATCGCTCCACCCCGCTCCCGTCGCCGCCGCGACGGCCACGCACGAGCACAAAAAAACGCCCTCCCACGGCGTTTGCGGGAAGGCGACGCGTCGTTCTGTCGGATGCCCCGCGCGCGCGCGGGGACGTCGTGTTCGTCACTCGCAGGATCCCTTCTGAGCCTCGCAGGGCCCGGTTAAAAGGACATCGATTGCGTCACAGGATAGCGGGTCGGGTCCGCGGCGTCAAGGGCGAACCTCGCCGGGGCGAGCTGTCACACGGCGATCCGCAGGCGTCGCTCGGCGGCCGCCGGTGCGGCGCGGCCGCGTCGCAAGAGATCGTATATCTCCGCCCCCAGGATGTCGATCTCGGTGAACGTGTAGCGCTCTTCTCCGAAGCGGTCGATGGTCTCGGTTTGCCGCGCCAGCATGGCGGCGTCCTGGCGGAAGATGCGCATCGCGAACGCGCGCAGGATCGGGCGCACCATCCAGCCCGGGATCGGCAGGCGGTACGAGAACGCGATGAACAACCTCGTGCGATAGTCTTCGACCGGCGCGAGTGCGGCGGAAATGCACAGACCGGAATCGCCCAAGCGGTACTCGACCTGAGCCACCGACGGCAAGAGGAAGCGGTCGAAGTGGATCACCTCGCCGCCGCGCGGCGCGAGCAGCTTGGCGACGATCCCGGGCGGCCGCGACTCGCCCACGTATTCGGCCTCGACGCGGTCGTCGAAGCGGCGCACGATCACCTCGATCTCGCGGCGCGCGCGCGTCTCGCTTCGGAACAGGCCGCCGTGGAGGAACGCGGTGTGCGGGACGTCGAGCGCGTTCTCGGCCGTCGCATGGAGCGACGCGCGCACTTCGAGTTCTTCGCGCGCGGTGGTCCAGCCGCGCTCGCCGATGTACGGAAAGCGAAAGGGCTCGCGCGACGGCGACGCTTCGGCTTCGCCCCACACCCACACGAATCCTTGTTGCTCCTGGCAGGCGAACGACGTCGCGCGCCGCTCGTGCGCGCGCAACTCGCCGATCAATCCGGGGATCGCACGACACTGCCCGTCGCGATCGAATTCCCAGCCGTGATAGGCGCACTGGAGATTTGCACCCCGCACGCGACCCATCGAAAGGGGCACGTTGCGATGGGGGCAGCGATCGACGAGCGCGGCCACCCCGCCGCCGGCGCGGAACACGACCAGCGGCGTGCCGAAGAGCATCGCGGCGAGCGGGCGGGCGCCCACGCGGTCGCTGCGCGCGATCGGATACCACTCGTCGCGGCGGTGCGCGATGAAACGATGGTCGGGCGTCATTGCGGTGATTATAGCATTACGGCGCGCGGCGCCCTGCGTGCTACCCTGCCGCCATGGAGTGGATACAGAAAGAGATCGCGCTCGCGCCGCGACCGCGCGGCTTTCATCTCGTCACCGACGAGGTGGTGCGCGCGGTCCCCGAGCTCGCGCGCTTTCGCGTCGGGGTGGCGCATTTCTTCATCCAGCACACCTCGGCGTCGTTGTGCATCAACGAAAACGCGGACGCGACCGTGCGCACCGACCTGGAAAGAAGCTTCAACGAGCTCGTCCCCGAAGACGCGCCCTACTACCGCCACACCACCGAAGGACCCGACGACATGCCGGCCCACGTCAAGGCGGCCTTGATCGGAACCAGTGTTAGCGTCCCGGTCACCAACGGTCGTTTGAACTTGGGTACGTGGCAGGGTTTGTACCTGTGCGAACACCGTGACCGCGGCGGCT
>DASPGK010000253.1:0-4442 GCA_035620655.1 Candidatus Krumholzibacteriia bacterium | reverse complement strand
CGGCCAGGACGGCGGGCCCGACGGGGTGGAGGCAGAACTCGAACGAGGTGACTACGCCGAAGTTGCCGCCGCCGCCTCGCAACGCCCAGAACAGGTCGGGGTGCTCTTGCTCTGACGCGCGCAGCCGCCCGCCGTCGGCCGTCACGACATCGACAGCGAGAAGGTTGTCGACCGTCAGGCCGTGCTTGCGCATCAGCCAGCCGACGCCGCCGCCGAGGGTGAGCCCCGCGACGCCCGTGTGGCTCACGATTCCGCCGGTGGTGGCCAGCCCGTGCGCCTGCGTCTCGTGATCGACGTCGCCCCACAGCGCACCACCCTGCACCCAGACCCTGCGGTCGGCGGGATCGACCCGCACGGCCCGCATGGCCGAGAGGTCGATGACGATGCCGTCGTCGCAAACCGCGGTGCCCGCCACGTTGTGGCCTCCGCCCCGGAGCGCGATCTCCAGATCGTGTTCGCGGGCAAAACGTACCGCGGCGACCACGTCGGCGGCCCCGATGCATCGGGCGATCAAGCGCGGGCGCCGGTCGATGGAACCGTTCCACACGGCACGGGCGACGTCGTAGTCGGCATGGTCGGGACCGATTAGCCGGCCCCGGTACCCGTCGATCCCCGCGACGGTTGGCTTCGTGCTCCCGCGGCCGACTTTCGTGGTTTTCGTTGTGTTCATCGGGTTCTCCTTTCGATGAGCACAATCGGACCACCGCGGGACCCGTCGGTCTAGTCCATAATCTGGACTTCAAATCGGAACGCGGATGCGCGATACTCGTGCGGTGAGGACGTACGGCCAATACTGCCCCATCGCCCGTGGCGCCGAGATCTTCGCCGAGCGCTGGACACCGCTAATCATCCGCAACCTGCACCTGGGCTCTGGTAGTTTCAGCGAAATCTTGGAGGGCGCGCCCGGGCTCTCCCGTACCCTGCTCTCACAGCGGCTCCAGCAGCTCGAACGCGTCGGCATCGTCGAGTTGGCACCCAAGTCCGACGGGCGTGGGCACCACTATGCGCTCACATCCGCGGGCCGCGAACTCTTCACGGTTTGCCAGTCACTCGGCGAGTGGGGTGCGCGTTGGCTGGAGATCGCCCCGGAGAACCTCGACCCGTTTGTGGCTCTGTGGTCGATGTGCCACGCACTCCGCCGAGACCGGCTCCCGGATCGACGCGTCGTCATCCGCTTCGACTTCACCGGCCGATCGCGCCGTGAAAGCTACTGGCTACTCATCGAACTCGGAGACACCGAGATTTGCAGGACGCACCCCGGTTTCGACGAGGACCTCTACGTCACGGCGGAAGCCGAAGCCTTCGTCAAATGGCACGCCGGCCAACTCACGTGGGCCCAAGCCATCCGCGAGGACCGCATCCAACTCGACGGCCCCTCGTGGCTCATAAAGGCCTTCCCTACCTGGAACGCCCGCAGCATGTTCGCCCACATTCGGACGGTTCACCCTCCGCGGCTTCCTTGAGGTCGCGCTGGTGGATCGGCCGGTGACCGGGATGCCCCGCTCCCATCATCTGCGTCTCACCGATATCCCACCGCCTCCCCGATGTGCCGTTCCGCAATGTCGTCCTTTCCCTCCAGGTCTGCGATCGTGCGTGCGACGCGAACAATGTGGCCTCGCGCACGCGCGCTGACGAGCAGTGATTTCTGTGCGCGGAGGAACAACGTCTCGGCGCCCGGCTCCATGGCGCAGAAGGCCGCGAACATCCCTTCGGGAAGCCTCGCATTGCAGTCGACGCCGTCCAGCCCCTCAAAGCGCCGCGCTTGGATGTCTCGTGCCCGAATCACCAGGTCCCGCATCTCGGCGCTGCTCATTTTGTTAGAATATGACCCCCACATATCAACGTCCACGGGTTGCACCGTGACATGGATGGCAATGCGATCGAGCAGCGGGCCCGAGATCTTCGCCAAGTAGGACTCGATCTGAAGCGGGCTGCAACGACATTGTCTTAGTTTGCTCCCGTGCATGCCGCAGTGACAGGGGTTCATCGCGCCGACCAGTTGGAATCGGGCGGGAAAGGTAACGGCGCTGCGCGCGCGAGAGATCGTGATCGATCCTTCTTCGAGCGGCTCGCGCAGGGTTTCCAGAACGTGGCGCCGAAACTCCGGTAGTTCATCGAGAAAAAGAACCCCGTTGTGCGCGAGTGTCACTTCGCCCGGACGCGGCACACCGCCGCCGCCGATCAACCCGGCGTCGCTGGCACTGTGGTGCGGCGCGCGGAAGGGGGCGCGCGTCACCAGCCCGCCGTTCGAGAGCAAGCCGACGATGCTGTAGATCATCGTGGTCTCGATCGCGCGCTCCGAGGAGAGCGGCGGCAGAATCCCCGCGAAGCGGCGCGCGAGCATGGTCTTGCCCGCACCCGGAGGACCCGTCATCAGAACATGGTGCCCGCCCGCCGCCGCTATGAGGAGCGCGCGCTTGACCGCTTCCTGCCCCACGACGTCGGCCATGTCGAGCGACGACGACGCGGCCGCACGCGGCGAGGGCACGGGATCCTCCGCGCGCTTGACGACCACGCGCCCGTCGATGCCCGCGTCGAATTCGGAGTCCGGCGACGCGAGTGCGACCGACACGGCGGCGCGCAGGGATTCGCACGCGAAGACTTCGACGCCTTCGACGACACGGGTTTCTTCCAGGTTGGCGAGCGGCACGACGGCGCGCGCGAAGCCCTGCGCGCGTGCGTGCAACAGAATGGGAAGAACACCGGGGACCTTGCGCAACGACCCGTCGAGGGCGAGCTCGCCAATGAAGAGCGTGCGCGTCGTGGTCGCTTCGGCCTGCCCGGAAGCGAGCAGGATACCGATCGCGATGGCGAGGTCGTACGCGGAGCCCTCTTTCTTGACGTCCGCGGGCGCGAGGTTGACGGTGATTCGTTCGAGCGGAAACTGCCAGCCCGCGTTCTTGAGCGCCGCGGTGACGCGCTCGCGGCTCTCACGAACCGCGGCATTCGGTAAACCGACCACCGAGAACGCGGGGATCCCGCGCGCGATGTCGACTTCCACTTCGATGACGAGACCCTGGATTCCGACGACGGCGCCGGAGAAGACCGTGGTATGCATCCCCCACCTCCACACGAACCCAACCCAACTGCATCACCCGAGAGGAGGCGGGGATTCTATCACGACCAGGCGCGACCTAGCACAAGTGCTGGTAGTGCTCTCCGAACTTCGAGAAGTCGGCCAGATTGATCGCGCCGTAGGGCGCCGCGAAGTCGAGGCATTCGCCGTAGGCCTGCGGCGGCGACGGGTACCCAGCTCCGAAGAGCGCGAGGTCGGCGACGTTGACGGCCAGTGAGGCGTTGATGTCGGGCGACCGGACGGCGATGGGCGGGCACGGCTGTCCGCAACCGGGGCCGTCGATGATGATTCCCTGCACGACCACGAGCACGCCGCGGTCGCAACCGCCCGCGGCAAACGAATCCGTGATCGTGGTGCGCCCCGCGGCGTCGGTGGGCCCCGAGGCGTTGATCGCGCCCGTACCCCCGCACAGCGCCAACAGGTCGCCGCACCCGATCAACCAGATGTCGGTCGCCGGAATGTTCGGAACGGGCACGTTCGTCGGGTCCCGGACCTCGATGGTGATCGTGAGACCCAGCGAGCCCAAGGACGGGCCGTCGCCCCGCGGACACGCGACCAGAACGCCAGCCGCGGAGCCGACGGTGGATGTGCACGGATCGGGGATGCTCGCAACCGCGAGAATCGGCAAGCCAATCGCCGCCATCGCCACCATCACCAGACTTGTTCTTGTCATGATTCGACCTCCTTCAATGAGTTGGACGCGTCTCGGGGTCCGAGAACCACGCCGAGAGAACAAGAAAACTCGTTTTCCTTACCACCTGGGCGCTAACGAAACCCCAACCGATACCTCACCACCTGTGGCACCACGCGCGCCTCCCAGGCGTAGATTCGATCGCGCGCGTCGCGGCACTTGATTCCGACCAAGCGGTCCACCTTGATCGATTTCAAGAACCGGCCGTCGGCGTCGAACAGCTCGAGCAACGTGCCCACGATCTTGTGGTCGTCCGCGACCACGCTGACCACATTCAAAATGCGCCCGTCCGACAGAACAAGAATTGCGGACGAGCCGGTATAGTTGTAGAAGGCCACGGAGTCGGCTTGGCGCTCGACGCGCGGCGGCTTGAAGTCGTTCTCGCGACGAATCGTGAGTCGGAGCTTTCCGTCGGGGGTGAACTTGCGAATCTCGTAGGGCGTCCACTGCGTGTAGTAGACGCTCCCGTCCGGGCCGACGTCGATCGCACCGCCGTTGCACCAGCGCTCCACGTCGAACGGCATCGACTCGACCGCACTCCACGAATCGGAGAACGACGACACCCAGCGATGCAGCGCGTCGTAGCGGTGCACGACCTTGTCGCTCACGGCGTCGAAGCTGGCCACGTAGAGCCCGCCGGCGGCGGGACTCAACCCCGTGGTGAACCCGTCGGAG
>DASPGK010000252.1:0-4536 GCA_035620655.1 Candidatus Krumholzibacteriia bacterium | reverse complement strand
TGGGACGTTCGCGTCACTCGAAGAATTGCCGGGGCGCGAGATCTCGCAGGTCCCGCATCCCCTGATGAGCGAAACGCGCGCGCTGCTCGAAGGTACGCGCGCCAAACTGTGGTTCATCCACCTGAACCATTCGAACCCGGCCATCGTGGAGGGAAAAGACGTGGCGCGCGAAGGGATGCGGTTCCAGCTTTAGAAAAAGGGGGCGGGCCCCGGCCCGCCCCCCGATTGGGTACCTGGAAAGAACGGCGGCTTAGCGTGCGCCGGCCTTGTGGATCGTCGATGAGGCCATTTCCATGGTCTCGACCTTCGGCGTCCCTTCCACGACTGTCGCCAACAGCTTGACGACATCCTTATAGCCGGAGAGATCGTACGCTTCCGCGTCTTCCTTCCGGTCCCACATGCTGATCGCCTCGATGCGCTTCTTGTCGGGCGCTACCAGGGTGATGACATCCTGGAAGCCCTTCTGTTTGCGCAGGATCGGGACGATCTCGGCTTCCTGACGACGATTGAAATCGTTGAGGCTGTTCGGCTTCAACTCGAACATAACCTTACGTCCGTACATGATTCTCCTCCTCCATGAATTGCGAATTGAAGTGGTTCATTTGTAACTTAGCCCTGCGTCCGCGCCCCCGCCATGATGCACTTGCATCATTCTGCGCGGGCCGCGACCGTCGTGACGACGGCGTTTCGTTCGGACCGGAAAAGGTGTAAACTGGATGGCGCCGCAGGACCTGGAGACCCGACGTGCCCGAACATCCGCGCCTTTGCCCCCGCCCTTCGCTCGGCGCCCTCTTCCTCGCCAGCGCCCTCTTGGCTTGCCTCTCCGTTCCCGTCCACGCGGTCGAACTGTGGGGCACCGACGGTGACGTCGCTGCCCTCGCCGCCTCGGGCAACCTCCTCTACGTGGGCGGCAACTTTCGCACACTCGCCCCCCCAACCGGCGCGCTGGTGGCGGTCGACTTCGCGACCGGGACACCCACGCTTGGGCTCGGCGGGATCACGGCGGTTACGGCGGCGGCCGGCGGTGTGCAAGCCGCGGCGCCCGACGGAGCGGGTGGGTGGTATGTGGGCGGCACGTTCAATATCGCGGGCGGTCAACTGCACCAGAATCTCGCCCACGTGCTCGCCGACGGGTCGGTCGACCACGCCTGGGCGCCAAGTGCGAACAACAGCGTGCGCGCGATCGCCGTGATCGGCTCGACCGTGTACATCGGCGGCGACTTCACCATGGTGACCAGCACCGCGCGCAACCGGCTGGCTGCGTTGGACGCGACCACCGGCGCGCTCGGTGGGTGGAATCCCGGCGCCAACGCGACCGTGAATTGCCTGCTCGCCAACGGCGCCAACCTCTACGTCGGTGGATTGTTCACGATGGTCAACGCCATCTTGCGCCGGAACATCGCCGAGGTCGACGCGTCGACCGGCGTCCCAACCGCGTGGGACCCCAACGGCAACGGACGCGTGCGCACGATGGTGTTGAGCGGTCCGTCATTGTATGTGGGCGGTGCCTTCTCCAATATCGGCACCCAGAATCGCAACCGCGTCGCGGCGCTCGACGTCACGACGGGGGTTGCGAGCTCGTGGAACCCGAACGCGAACGGCGACGTCTACTCGATCGTCGTCAACGGTCCGACGGTTTACGTGTCGGGCGAATTCACGGCCGTGGGTGGTTCGAACCGGGCGTACATCGGTGCCGTCAACAACGACGCCTTCGGCGGGTCGACGACGTGGAATCCGAGCGCCAGCAACCCGGTGTATGGAATCGTGCTCAACGGCTCCACGATCTACGCGGGTGGCGCGTTCACGACCATGCAGCTGCAACCGCGTCAGCGCCTGGCGGCCATCGACGCGGCCACGGGAACGCCGACCGCGTGGACGTCGCACGCGACCGGCACGGTGTGGATGCTGGGTTCGAACGGCTCGTCGCTCGTCGCGGGCGGGACCTTCATGGGCGTGGGCGGTGTGCTTCGCAACAGCCTCGCCGCGCTGGATCTCACCAGCGGCATTCCGACCTCGTGGAACCCGGGCGCGAATTCGTGGGTGTACGCGGTCATTCCCAACGGCGCGACCGTCCTCGTGGGCGGGAGCTTCTCGAGCTTCGGTGGACAACCGCGCAGCAATCTCGTCGAAGTGGACGCCGCGAGCGGTTCGTTGACCGGCTGGGATTTCGGGGCCACCAGCGCCGTCCAAGTGATGCGGATCGACGGCAACACGCTCTACGTGGGCGGCCTCTTCACCTCGATCGGCGGAGCGCTGCGCGACCGCATCGCCGCTGTCGACCTCACCACCCAAACGCCGACGGCGTGGAATCCGGGCGCGAACGGGTCGGTGTTCGACATCCTCCCGGCCGGTGGTGTCGTGTACGCGGCCGGCTCGTTCACGACCATCGGCGGCGCGGCCCACAACCGCGTGGCCGCGCTGGATCCATCCAGCAATAGCGCACTGCCCTTCTCCGCCGACGTCAACAACGTGGCGTTGACCCTCGCGCTCGACGGCTCGACGTTGTATTGCGGCGGCCAGTTCACCGGGTCCGGCGTCCAGCCGCGCAATCGGTGCGCCGCGTTCGACGCAACCTCGGGCAACTTGCTCACGTGGGCGCCGATTTGCGGGAGCAGCAACGTCGATGACGTCGTCGTCGCGGGCGGCGACATCTATCTCGGCGGGCACTTCTTCAGTCTGAACGGCGCGAACACGCGCCCGTATCTGGGCGCGGTCGACGCGGCGGGCGCGACGGTGGCCGATTTCGACCCGCGCGCGGGCGGTCCCGTGCTCGCGATGGTGACCGTCGGCAACAACCTGTGCGTGGGCGGCGCGTTCGGCTACATGGCGTGGGAGCCGTACAGCAACCTCGCGCTACTCGCGATCGGGCCGCCGGTTGCAGTGGAGAATCGCGCGCCCGCGCTGATCGCGCCGCGCATCCATCCCAACCCGACCTCGGCGGGCGCGACGATCACCTTCTCGCAGTCCGTCACGGGCGAGACCGCCGTGGAGATCTTCGACGTCGCGGGCCGGTTCGTGCGCACTCTGCACACGGGACGTCTGCCCGCGGGCCCGCACCAGCTGGCGTGGGACGGCCGCGACGAGCGCGGCAAGCGCGCTCCGACGGGCGTCTACTTCGTCCGCGTCGAGACGGCGGGGCAGACCGTAGCGACCAAGCTGGTTCTGGTTCGTTGACAGGCCTGGGCCGCTATTTCACCACCGTCATCTTGTAGCTCCTGACTCCGGCGGGAGACGTCAGTCGTCCGAAGTACAC
Organism: Candidatus Krumholzibacteriia bacterium; assembly: GCA_035620655.1. Taxonomy (GTDB): domain Bacteria; phylum Krumholzibacteriota; class Krumholzibacteriia; order WVZY01; family JAKEHA01; genus JAKEHA01. The sequence continues at coordinate 1,283 of DASPGK010000252.1, read as the reverse complement.
CCCCGAGCCCACCGGCACTCCCTTTTCGTCGCGGCCGTTCCAGGTCGCCGTGTGCTCTCCCGCCGCCAGCTTCGCGTCAACGAGTGTGGCGATGCGCGCGCCGCGCACGTCGTAGACCTCGAGCGTCACGCGGCCCGGTGATGTGACGACGTAGTGCACCGTCGTCTCGGGGTTGAAGGGATTCGGGCCGACGCTGACCGTGTTACTGGCACCTCCGAGTCCGTCTATGACAAGCAGCGGCATCTCCACGACGACGCTCCCTCGCCAGCGCGAGAAGCGCGGCGGCCGGGTCGTGGTCGAGACCGTGTAGTGGAACGAGAGCGTGTCGCCGGGGGTGGCGAGCGAATCGACCCGCACGATGCACGCACCCTGCGCGCTCGGCGCGGGCAGCGCGCCCTGGAGAATGGGCACGAAGGCGGTCTTGGGAAGATCGAGCCGGAATGCGAGCGCGGGGTCGCCGCGCAGGACGAACACGCGCGACGACTTCGGCGTCGTCACCACCACGGGCAGCGCGATGCGGCGCGCTTCGCCCGGCCACATCGCGAGCGGCGGCAGCTCGTCGCGCACGCCGAGCGCGGTGGTGTCGGCGGGTTGGTGAGGAATATCGGGTGGGGTCCAGCGGGTTGCACAGCCCATCGCGAGACCCGCGACAAGACACACCGCGGGCATCGCGAGCGTGCGCACAGGGCACACGACGCGCTCCTTCCCAGCCGCGACGCAATCCGTCGCCGCCGGCCCTCTTCGCTATGACGTGGGGTACCTTGGGTCGTGGAAGTATGAAGTGGGGACGACGGAAAGATGGCGGACGAAACGCCCGCGCGCAAGGGGCTCGGAAAGCCCGTCTGGCGGGGCCGCCTCGAACCGGCGTCGGTGCGCGGCGCCGGGGTCCGATGCGCTTCGCAGGGTGGACAACCCGCGGGCGGCCGGGTAGACTACTCGTTCCTCTATCCTCAAAGGAGCGCTCTCATGAAGAAGCTGCTTGTCGCGTTCGCCTCGTTGTCTGCGCTGTCGATGTCGTCGACGGCCGCGTTCGCGGACGCGAAGCCGATCAATCTCTCATTGTTCACGCCGGTGTCGATCGCGAAAGAGACCGACTCGGTGACAGCGTTTCGCTTCAACCTGCTATACGGCAAGAACACGTCGGTCGAAGTGCTCGACCTCGGGCTCGTCAATCACACCACGTCGGGTCTCTCGAAGGGTCTCGCGTGGGGCCTCGTCAACATGGCCGAGGCGGACTTCAAGGGCCTGCAGATCGCGACCGTCAATTACAACGCGGGCAGCTT
>DASPGK010000251.1:0-5349 GCA_035620655.1 Candidatus Krumholzibacteriia bacterium | reverse complement strand
TTGGTCACCACCCGGTAGGGCGGAAACGCGGAGCCGAGCCGAGCCGCGGCGGCCGCGGCCGGGCCGTCGCCGCGCACGCGCAGCGAGTCCGTTTGGGAGCGGAGGTTCGCACAAACCACCGGAAGCCCCAGCGCGCGCACGTCGGCGACCAGTGTCGCCAACCCGAAGTTGAGGTCCATCTCCCCCACCCCGACCGCGTCGTAACCGAGATCGTCCATCATGCGCGCGACGAAGCGCGACTTGGCCTCGTTGAAGATATCGGCGGTTCCGTAGAAGTCACCCGCGGTGCACACGAGCACGGGGGCGGATTGGGCACGAAAGTCCTTCAAAAGCGCCGCCCGCCGCGCCAACCCGCCGGCCGAGTTCTGGTTGCACCCGCACGGACGGTAGTACGCGCGAGTGTCGCTCTCGTAGACCAAGCGGACGTCGGGCTGCCAGGGGGCGTTCGGGGTGGCGACGGCCGGGTTGGGCTTGGGGGGGTCCGACGGCGGCGCCTGCGCCGCGCCCATCCCGAGCGCGACCGCGAACACAGTGGCGATGCCGGTCCAGAGTCGCATGACGACGCTCAATATACACCATCCGCCGGCACCGCGTCCGTCGGCCAGTCAGGGCAGGCAGGACCGCCGCCGGAGACAAAAAAAGCAGGCGGGGCGCTGTCGTGCGCTCCGCCTGCCGAGCAGTTTCGAAACTGCCGGGTCCCTACACCTTGACGCGGTCCTTCAATGCGCGGCCCGCGGAGAAGGCTGGGAACTTGGTCGCTGGAATCTCGATGGTCGCGCCGGTCTGCGGATTCCGACCCTCGCGCTTCTTGCGCCTGCGGATCTGGAATGTCCCGAAGCCGGTGATCTGAACCTTGCGACCCGACTTGAGCTCGTTGGCGATGATGCCGTTCTTGGGCTGTGTGCTGAAAATCGCGTCGACGACGTTCTTGGCATCTTTCATCGTGAGCCCCGTCTTCTGCGCTACGCGTTCGATCAATTCGGTTTTGTTCATTCTGTCACCTCCTTCCCGGTCTCACGCGCACTCTATCGACCTCGAAAAAAACGTGTCAACACATATTCCGGCCTTCGTGGCGTGCCCACGCGGGTTTCGGGGGATATCTCCTTCCAGCCTTGGGCGCATACCCTAGAAATGCCCCATGAGACCGCCCCCGACCCCGCGATCGCCCGATTCGCCGTACAACTCGGGGTGGGCCTTGAGCGCGATGCGGAAGTAATACTTCCACTCGTCACCGAGTTGCTGGCGCGAGAAGCCGATCTCCCAGCAGTGGAGGTCGCGCGTGACGCCGATGTACTGCCCGGACCGTTCCCGCCCCTCGATGTCGTAGATGGTCGAGTAGTCGATGCGCCAATTGTCGGTCAGCTTGACGTCCCAGCCGACGCGCAAGGTCGAGCTGGCGACGCCGGACGCGCCCTTCGAGTATGTGAAACCGAGCACGACGTTCCACGGCTGCCGGCCCTCTTCGAGCTGGAGCTCGTCGGCGGGGCGCTCACCGTACTCGCCGGTCTGGCGAAACTCCACCCCGCCCGATTCGAACTCCTCTTTTTTCGCGCGCGTGGTGTCGCGCGCCGCCGCCACGTTGAGCTCGCGCACTTCCACGCGCGACGATGTCCCGAACGGATGGGTGCCGCCCAGGCGGATGGTGGAGGTGGCGCTGGTCGACAAGACGTCGAAGCGGTACGGGTCGATGCTGTGATTGATGGAGAAATTGGTGCCGAGGAGCATGAAGTTCAGCCCGCTGCTGATGTTGCCCCACGCGCGCTCGCTGGGGGTGTCGGGCCGGTAGGACGTCGACAGGCTCCACAAGACCACGCCCGAGAGACGACGCACCTTTTCCTCCTCGCTCGTGGTCGTGTCCACCACGGCGGGAGCGACCTTGAGGTCGATCGCGTTGCGAAGCCCCAGCGACACCGACTGCGACCGCGGCCGTCCGTCCTGGGACGGGGTGAAGGAGTAGTTCACGGCCGGCGTGAGGGTGTGACGAAGGCCGCGCAGGCGCCCGATGTTGGGGTAGAACGTGCCGTAGATGTTGGTGTTCGCCCCCACGCCCGTGCGCCACGTGAACTGATGCTCTGTTAGCGACGAATCGAGCGCCGACACGGTGATGGTGTCGGTCACGCTGCCCACGGTCCGGTAGTACTGGTGGGCGTCGCGCTGGAAGTCGACCCGCGTCGAGGTCAGGTCGCCCGAGATGGAGGGCGAGATGGTCACGAAGCCGAACTTTTGCGGGCTGGAGAGTCCCGCCTGCGCGCGCGCTTCCATGACGTCGTCGGTCTCGAACAGCTTCTCGCGCACCGCCCGATTGAATGACAGCGACGGCGACACGCGCGTATTCCGCAGCAGGTTCTCCCACACGCCGTCCGCGGTCCGGCTCTCGTTTCCGAAGTACAGGTTCCACGAGGGAATCGACAGCTGCACGCTGGGCAGCGTGGAGCTGAGCTTCAGCGCGGTCGGGTCGGTGATGCTCAGGTTCTGCGTGCGGCTGGCCGACGCGGAAAAACCGACCGTCTCCCAGCTCTTGCGCAGCGACACCGTCGAGCGGATCGACCGGTCGATATAGCGATTGACGTCGTCGATCTGGTTGACGCTCTGGGGCGCGTCGTCGCTCGACACGAAGCGCAGGCTCGCGTTGAGCGTGAAGCGCTCGCCCAGGGTCTGGTTGTGCGTGCCGTCGAAGGTCCACTCGGTCGAATTGTCGGTGATGTCGCGCACGTAGTTGTACGCGGCCGACCCGTTGAACTTGTAGCGCAGCGCGTAGCGGTTGCCCACGTACAGGCGCCAGCGCGAGTCTTCGTAGAAGTCGCCGGCGAACGTAAAGTCGGTGTAATCGTTGGTCGCCCAGTAGTAGCCCACACCGCTGATGAAGCGCCCCCGGTCGCTGGTGATGCCGAACTCGAAGTCGGGGCGAAGGAATCCCGAGCGCCGTCCGCGCGCGATCGAGTTGGCCATGAACGGCAGCGCGAAGATGGGCGTCTTGCCGATGTGCAGCCAGATCGGACCCGTGAAGGCCTTGTCGTCCGGGTACACCTTCATGTGCTTGGCCCCGAAGTGATAGTGCGGCTCCTTCAAGTCGCAGGTCGTGTACCACGAGTTCCACACCTTCATCTCGTTCTCGCCCACCTTGGCCATGTTCTCGCCGCTGTAGTAGCCCTGCTCGTACTGCGTGGACCCCTCGATCACGAGCCCGGTCTCGCCCTCGAGGTCGTAGTCCATTTGCTCTCCGACGATCGACTGGCCGGCGTCGGTCAGGGTGGGTGAGCCGGTGGCGTCGAGCACCTGCACCGACGCGTGGTAGGTGATGTTGGCGGCTTCGAGCCGGCTGTCCTTGTAGTCGACGCGCGCCTTCTCGTCGAGCACGAGGTCCTCCCGGTCGGCGTAGTAGCGGATGCGCTCGGCGGCGTACACCACCTTCTCCGCCTTCTCCGGGAACGCAACGTAGGTGAGCGTGGTGTCGAGCACGGCGCGCATGCTGTCGGGCGTCTCGGAGTTCCCGAGGTTGATGTAGCGGTAGGTCCCCGACGCGCCGCCCTTGACGTCGACGAAGTCGATCTCGTCTTCGCCGAAGTGGAAGAACATGTCTTCGCCTTCGATGACGTTGCCTTCCACCTTGCCGGGATTCTTGGGGTAGTACTCGCTTTGCGCCTTGCCCAGCACGCGCACCGAGTCCACGCCGCCGTCGTGCAGATAGAGCGTGATGGCGTCGCCCTGGATCCAGCTGTCGCGCCCCGCCACCAACGAGTCGCGCTGCGTCTCCGTGATCGACGCGGCGTCCAGAATGTCGATTTGATAGACCTCGTCTTCGTTGTAGTGCGCCACCATGCGCTCGCCCTTCATGGCCACGTTGTCCTGCTTGGCGAGGGGGTTGCCGTAGAGCTCGACGCGCTGCTGGTCGTCGTAGAGCATGGCGGAGTCGCACTGGGTCACCATGTCGCCCTTGATGATCTTGACGCGGTAGTACGCGGTGGCGCGCGAGGAGTCGGGGAACACGCGCATGGTGTCGCTGACCACGGTGATGGGCTCGGGGTCGTCGGGACCGGAGACGAGCACGGGCTCGCGGTCGACGACACCCTCGCTGCGATCGCGGTAGAACAGCCCGTGCTTGCCGCGCACGATGATGTCTTGCGCGCCGTCGGAGATCTCGACCGCGCCGAACGCCTCCGCCAGCCCGAGGCCGCGCTTGTAGAGCACGCGGTCGGCGCGGATGGTCGAGGTGGAGTCCTTGCCGACCACGTTCCCGACGAGCCAGGCCTCGTCCTTGACGCGCGAATAACGCGCCTCGTTGCACGTCACTTCCCAGCCCTCGTCCACAATGCGCACGTTCTTGCGCACGATCGCGAGGTCTTCGAGCTGGCGGTACTCGCCCTCCGCGCCGGTCATGACCATGGTCTGCTGCACCGCGCGCACGTTGCCGAAGAGCTGGGTGAGGCGCTGGGTGGTGAAGCTCAAGCCGCGGTCGGCGGTCACGGTCACGTCGCCGTGGACGACGCGCACGTTGCCCGTGAGTTCGAGCACGGTCTCTTCGCCGACTTTCTTGAGCTGGCTGTGGTCGGCGCTGACGTCGTAGTAGGCGGCGGACGGTAGGGGCGGGATGATCTGCGCGCGCCCGGGGAGCGAGCCGAGCACGCACGCGAGAGCCGCGGCCGACGCGAGCGCTCCGAAAAGTCTGAGTCGACTCACCGGGTCTTCCTTGCGGGGCGGGTGCCGAGTCGCGCGAGCATGGCCGCGCCGACCACCGCGGCGTCGTTGCCCAGCCGCGAGCGCTCGATGCGCGCGGCGCGCACCGCGTCGGGGAAGGCGAAGCGCGCGACGGTGCGGCGCGCGTGCGGTTCCAAGACGTCGAAGCCGCCCGCCACCCCGCCGCCGATCACGACCACGGATGGGTTGAGCACGTTCAGCATCGACGCAATCGCCAGGCCAAGGTGCTCGCCGGCCACGCGGGCCGCTTCGCGCCCGACCCCGTCGCCGCGGCGGGCGGCATCCATTACATCCCGGGCGGTGACGCCGCGCCCGGCGAGACGCCGCGCGAGCGGGCTTCGCGAGCGACCGCGCGACTTCGCGGCCGCGCGCGCGGCGCGCAGGATTCCATAGGCGCCCGCGTACGCTTCCAGGCAGCCGCGCGATCCGCACCGGCATCTGGGGCCGTTGGGGTCGACGGTCATGTGACCGATCTCGCCGCCGAACCCAGCCGCCCCTCGCACCACCTTCCCGTCGGCAACGATGCCGCCTCCTACCCCGGTTCCCAGCGTTATGAACACCAGATCGCGCCCGCGCTCGCCGCGCACGAACGATTCCCCGAAGGCAGCACTGGTGGCGTCGTTCTCGAGCACGACCGGGAGGCGAAAATGGGTG
>DASPGK010000250.1:0-4503 GCA_035620655.1 Candidatus Krumholzibacteriia bacterium | reverse complement strand
AGTGGTGTGGAGTACCGCGACCGCCCGGCGGGCTGGGGCCTCGAGCGCCGCAAGGAGTACGTCGCCCAGCGCTACCACAAGCCGCAAGACCAGTACGACGCGACCTGGGACCTCTCCGGCGCGGCCGAGGACATGGAGGCTCTGTTCCGTGTCGGGCTCACGCTCGCGAACAGCGACCAAACGCCGCAGTGGAGCGAGAAGAGCGAATTCCGCCGTGCGCGCGACGCAATGATGCGGGGGTCGAAGTAGGCCACCGACGCGTTCGCATCGGCAAGGAAAGACGGCTACTGACTCTCGCGCAACAACGTTTCGTGCTCCGCGAGCTTCGCTTCCGCGGCCACGAATCCCGCTTCGACTGCTTCGTCGAGACGTCGGTAGTCCTCGAGCTTCAGGTCCGGCTCGAGCGCGGGACGGATCAGTACCTCGGGCGGGTTGAGCGACAGGCGAATCGAGGTCAGGGGCGCCTGCGGGATCTCGATCGCCTTCATGAGCATTTCGAATACCAGCGGGCGCCCGCGGATGGGATGACGAACCTTCTCCCAGGTCGAGCGGTCGTCGGTAAAGGCGATCTCGCGGTCGGCGGGCGGCGTGGTGTCGACCGCGACCACCGGCGCGCGGGTCAGCGTTCGAATCACGTCCACCGGCAGTCCGTTCAGAATACCGCCGTCGACCAGGATACGCCCCTCGTGCGGTTCCGGCGCGAACACCCCGGCCACGGCACTGGTCGCGCGCAGCGCGCGCGGTAGATCGCCGCTGCGCAGCACGACCAGCTTCCCGCGCTGCACGTCGACCGACGTCACCGCCACCGGGATCTTCAATTCTTCGAACGTGCGCGGGAGGTACTGCTCGAGGTGGCGCGTGATGCCGCGCCCCCCGATCAATCCTCCCATCGTGCTGCGATCGATCAGTTTCAGCGGGTCGAGCGTCTTCCACATCTCGTGGATGCGCTGCGACGAGTAGCCGGCGGCGTGGAGGGCGCCGATGATGCCCCCCATCGAGCAGCCGGCGATGGCGGTGACTTCGAGGCCGCGCTTCTCGATCGCGCGCAGCACGCCGATGTGGGCGTAGCCGCGCGCCCCGCCGCTGCCCAGGACCAGTCCGATCTTGGTTCGTGCGTCCGTGTTCATCGCGTGCCATTATCGACGGGCTTCGTCGAACTTGTCAATTCTCGGCGCCATTGACAGTCGTACCGCCTTCGGCTAGTGTGACGGTCGATTATCGAGAAGGAGCTTGGCCATGCGTTTCCCGACTCTCGCCGCTACCGCGGCATGCCTGCTTGTCGCCGGCTGTTCCAGCTACGACATCAAGTACGATTACGACGTCGATTCCAATTTTGCCGCGTATCGCACGTACGCGTGGATCCCGCAGAAGATCAGCGAAACGGGCACCAGCGCCAGTGTCGCGATGCAGCGCAACACGCTTCTCGACAAGCGCATCCGCTCCGCCGTCGACGCCAACCTGGCCGCCAAGGGCATGACGGTGAGCGAGGAAGCCCCCGACCTCCTCGTGGTGTATCACACCGGTATGCAAAACAAGGTCGACGTCACGGATTGGGGTTACAGCTACGCGGGCAGTTACTGGGGCTGGGCCGGGCGCGACATCGACGTCTACAACTATACCGAGGGCACGCTGATCGTCGATCTGGTCAGTTCCCAGACCAAACAACTCGCGTGGCGCGGCAGTGCCACCGGCGTCGTCGACCCGGGTCGCTCGCCGGAGGAAGTGCAAGAGCGGATCAACGACGTGGTGTCGCAGATCTTTGCCAATTATCCACCGAAGAAGTAGCCGGGAGGCGATTATGAAGCGAGTATTCATTGTAAGCGCGCTCGTGTGCGCGGCGGCATCGGCCGCGTCGGCGCAGTACACGACGCCGTCGTCGTCGTACGGGTCCACGCCGGCGAAGAAGGCCGACGTCGTCTTTCTGGGCGGCTACGCCTGGACGCTGTCGCAGGACGTCGTGCTCAACTACACCAACGCGGGCGAGTTGGACATCGAAGACAATCCGTTTTGGGGCGTCGCGCTCGATTTCAACGTCGCCCGTCAGGGCGGCGGTAAGACCGGCCAGCTTCGACTGATGTACCGGCGCGAGGACTCGGATGTCGTATTTCGCTCGTACGTTCCGTCGAACCCGTTGGTATCGCTGGACTGCGCGGTCGAATACTGGCAGATCGGCGGGCTGGGCGGTGTCAAGCGCGGCAACGCGATGCCCTTCACGTCCGTGACACTCGGCGGCACGCGACTCGTCGCCGGCGACGTGGACGAGTGGAAGTTCTCGATGATCTTCGGCCTGGGTGTCAAAGTGTACACGGAAGGGAAAGTCGGCTTCATGATCCAGGGCAACTGGCCGATCACGTTCACCGATACCTGGGGCGGCGTGACCGTCGGCACGGGCGGGGCGGGCGTGGCGGTCGGCGGCACCGGTATCTCGCAGCTCGACGTCGGCGGCGGCGTCTTCGTTTCGTTCTAACCGCCCGCACTGGCACGGAAAGGAATCGTTACCGATGAAACGGACCCTGATCGTCTTCACGATGCTCTGCAGCCTGTCGGTGCCGTCGTACGCGCAGGACATTAGCGAGTTGTTGCGGGCCGACCTGCGCGCCAACAAGACCACGCTTATCACCCAGGCGATGGCCCTCGACCCGGCGCAGTTCGAGGTCTTCTGGCCCATCTACCGAGCGTATGAAGCCGATCTGGTTAAGCTCAACGACGAGAGCCTGGCCGCGATCAAGGACTACGCCGAAAACTACGCCAACATGACCGATGAGACGGCGAAGGACCTGCTCAAGCGCGGCTTCAAGATCCGCGAAGGGCGAACCAAGCTCCTGAAGAAGTACTCCAGCAAGGTCGGCAAGGCCCTGTCCCCCAAAGTTGCGGCGCGCTGGGTTCAGGTCGAACACGCGCTCCAGGCCGCCATCGACCTCCAGATGGCGTCCGAGCTGCCGTTGATGGGAAAGTAACCTCTCGCGGGAGATTCGATCTACGGGCGCTCGCCGGAAGGCGGGCGCCCTTTTTTCAGTCGATGCCGAGCACCCACCGGCCCCACGTGTACATCGCGAGGGTTACGACGATGATGCCGATCCAATCGATCGCGAAGCCCGCGCGCACCATCTCGCCGGTGCGAATCCGTCTCGTCCCGAACACGATCGCGTTGGGGGGCGTCGCCACCGGCAGCATGAAGCCGCAGGAGGCGGCCATCGTCGCCGGCACCATGAGAAAGAGCGGGTGCATGCCGGTGACGGTCGCCATCGATCCCAGCACCGGCAGAACGACCTGCGCGAGTGCGGTGTTCGACGCGAGCTCGCTCAAGAAGCACACCACCGCGCACACCGCGAACATGACGAGGAGCGGCGGCGCGCCCGCGAGTCCCGCGAGCTGCTCGCCCAGGTAGTGCGACGCGCCCGAGACCTGGAAGGCCTCCGCGAGTGCGAAGCCGCCGCCGAAGAGAACTACGATGTCCCAGGGGAGCTTCGCGATCGCGGGCGCTTCCAGAACGAAGCCCGGGCGCGTGCGCGCGGGCACGACGAACAACGCAAGCGCGGCCGCGATGGCGACCGCTCCGTCGCCCATCCGGTTCCCCACCCCGATGCGGGACGCCCAGCCGCGAATCGTGGTCTCGCCCACCACCACGTCGGCACGCGTCACCACCAGTGCCACGAACACGAGAAACACGGCGAACACCGTCCGCTCTTCGAACGAAATCGCGCCCAGCGATCGCCGCTCGGCGCGCAGCATCTCGCGGTCGACGTCGACGCGGCAACCGCGCAGCAGGCGCGCGCGCAGATAGAGGAACGCGAGCACCCCCACGGCGGTGGAGATGGGCGCCGCCACCGCCATCCAGGTGAGGAACGTGAGCGGGGGCGCATCGGGGAACGAGAGCGCGTGCACGCGCAGGAACACGATGTTGGGCGCGGTGCCGATGAGCGTCGCCATCCCTCCGATGGATGCGCCGTACGCGACCGAGAGCAGGAGCGCCACCGTCAGCGGACGCGCTTCGGGACCCGAACGCTCCTCGAGCTTGGCGGCGAGCGCCAGCACGATCGGGAGCATCATCAAGGTGGTCGCGGTGTTCGACGCCCACCACGAGATGGCCCAGGTCGCGCCCATGACGCCGAGCAAGAGTGTCGCAGGGCTGTGCCCGATCCACGCCAGGATGCGCAGTGCCACGCGGCGGTGCAGCCCCCACTCCTGCATCGCAATCGCGAGCAGGAAGCCGCCTATGAAGAGGAAGATCAAATCGTTGACGTACTCGGACGCGATCGCCGTCGCGTCCATCACGCCCAGGAGCGGGAACAGCACGACGGGAATGAGCGCGGTGGCCGCCAGCGGGATCGCTTCGGTCAACCAGTAGACCGCGAGCCACGCCGCCACGGCGAGCGTACGGCCCACCGCCGGCTGCTCGGGGACGGGGTGGAATCCGAAGAGCAGGACCAGGAATATGAGCGGCCCGGTCGCGATCGCGACCTGCTGCCGGCGCGCAGCCGGGATGCGGGGGAACGACCCCAT
>DASPGK010000249.1:0-4022 GCA_035620655.1 Candidatus Krumholzibacteriia bacterium | reverse complement strand
TGCAGCGTGCCCGGGTCGTAGCCAGTGGTGTACTCGTCGAGATCCCGGGTCCAGTCTTGGAAATGATCCGGGGGATAGGTGCCAAAGAAGAAGAATTCATTGCAGCGCTGATCGGGCAAGAGCCAGTTCAGATCGACTTCCGTCGACACGCCGGTGGCACCGTCGGCCGGGAAGGGTTGGTAGGGCGAGAGAACGTCGAAGCTGTAGCAACAGGTCCACTCCGGCGTCGGGCTCCACACCGCGGTGAATCCGTGGCGCGTGACACCCTCGCAGTCGGCGAATTCGATCTGCCCGCTCGCGGAAGACGGGTGCGCGGCCGTCAGCCACGCACAACAGGGATTGCTTGCCGCCGACACATAATAGATCGTCAGCACCTTGACGGGTGCTGTCGTGCAAGCGCCCAGATCGATCGTCACGCCGGACTGTGAGTTGCCGGTGATGGCAAACGGCGATGCCTCGCCGAGGTAGCCCCCCAGACACTCCGGGATGGGCGCGGAAAAACTGATCTCCGTGAGCGGGAGTGAATTGGTGACGAAGACGTGCGCCATCGAGACCGCGGTCGGATGACCCGTGTGGATGCACGTCGAGCGGGACTCGTCCGGATAGACGCCGACGTACGATAGGGTTTGGGCACCCGCCGGCGCAACCGCGAGCAGGGCAGGGAGCACCACGCCTGCTGCGCTTCGCATAGCGCGGAGTATAGCAGATCGGGGCGGCCGCGCAGCACCGATAGCACCCGGGAGATCCCCGGGCGAACGGACCCCGCGATACGCCCCGGCCGCGTCGCTTGCGCGCCCGGGGGCCGCGTGATAGATTCACCCAATTAACCCGGAGGGACCCCCCGCCATGCCCGAGAAGATCATCGGGACCGGTATCACGTTCGACGACGTGCTGCTGGTTCCGGCCAAGTCGTCATTTCTGCCCGGCGACGCCGACGTCTCCACGCGCCTCACCAAGAAGATCCCGCTCAACATTCCGATCGTGTCCGCGGCCATGGACACGGTCACCGAGGCGCAGTTCGCCATCGCGATCGCGCGCGAAGGAGGCATGGGCTTCATCCATCGCAACATGACGCCCGAGGCCCAGGCCGAGCAGGTGGACATGGTCAAGCGCAGCGAGAGCGGTGTGATCTCGAACCCGATCACGCTCGGGCCCAACGCGCGCGTGCGCGACGCGATGACCCTGATGAAGAAGTACGGAATCTCGGGCGTACCCATCACCGACAAGAACGGCGTGCTGGTCGGGATTCTCACGTCGCGCGATCTCCGCTTCAACGACGACGACACGCGCCCTATCAAGGACCTGATGACGTCGAAGGGTCTCGTGACCGCACCCGTCGGCATCAAGATGGAAGACGCGCGGCGCCTGCTCCACGAGCACCGCATCGAGAAGCTACCGGTGGTTGATTCCAAGAATCGCATTCGTGGACTCATCACGGTCAAAGACATCCAGAAACGCATGGACTTCCCCCACGCGGCCAAGGACTCGGAGGGTCGATTGCGGGTGGGCGCCGCGGTCGGGGTTGGAAAGGACGCGCTGGCGCGCGTCGACGCGTTGGTCGACGCCGGCGTGGACGCGGTCGCCATCGACACCGCGCACGGGCACACCGCGGGCGTGATCGACACGTTGACCAAGGCCAGGAAGCGTCACCGCGGGCTGCAGCTGATCGCGGGCAACATCGCCACCGCGCAGGCCGCGCGTGATTTGATCAAGGCCGGCGCCGACGCGATCAAGGTCGGCATGGGCCCGGGGGCCATCTGCACGACGCGCGTGGTGGCGGGCGCGGGCGTCCCCCAGATCACCGCGATCATGGACTGCGCGGCGGTGGCTTCCAAGGCGGGCGTGCCGTTGATCGCGGACGGCGGCATCAAGTACAGCGGCGACATCGTCAAGGCCATCGCGGCCGGCGCCGACGTCGTCATGATCGGGAGTCTCTTCGCGGGCACCGACGAAACCCCGGGCGAGATCGTCCTGTTCGAAGGACGCAGCTTCAAGTCGTATCGGGGCATGGGCTCGATCGAAGCGATGAAGGGCGGTAGCAAGGATCGCTACGGCCAGTCCGGGGTCGAGGAAGCCAAGCTGGTCGCGGAAGGCATCGAGGGACGCGTGCCCTACAAGGGTCGCATTGCGGATTCGATCTACCAACTGATCGGCGGCCTGCGCGCCGGCATGGGTTACTGCGGCACGCGCACGCTCGCCGAACTCAAGGACCGCAGCCACTTCATGCTCGTCACGGCCGCGGCGCTGCGCGAGAGCCACCCCCACGACGTCATCATCACCAAGGAAGCGCCCAATTACCGTCTGAGCTGAGGCGCCAACCGGGACGCGAATACGCATGAGCTGGCACGGACAAATCGACCGCACCATCTGGGAGATCAACCAGGCGATCCAGAAGTCGCCCGACCAGGCGCGCTACCGGCGCGAGCTCTTGCGCGCGCAGTTCTTGCAGCACTTCGAGCGCGACAAGGCGTTCCACGTGGCGCGCGACGACCGCACCTTCCTGTTCCTCCACGACGGCGAATCGCCGCTGGTGTTGCTGGTGCACGGCGCCAGCGGCACGCCCGCTGAGTTTCGCGAGCTCGGCAATTTTCTCTACGCCCGCGGCATCTCGACCTTCTGCCCGCGACTGACCAAGACGACGGGGCGCGGCGAGATGGTCTCGTGGGGATCGTGGGTGACGCAGGCGCAGATCGCGCTGGAGGCGGTGACGGCGTGCTCGCCGAACGCGTTCGTGTGCGGATTGAGCCTGGGCGGCACGGTATCCCTGATCCTGCACGATCGCGCGCCGCTCTCGGGCGTGATCCTGCTGGCGCCCGCGCTCTACCCGCGCATGAGCCTGAAGGCACGCTTCCTCCAGATCTCGCGCGTGGTGACGCCGACCGTGTTCTATCATTTCGCGGGCTGGAACGGGGAGGTCATCAAAGCGATGGAGTACGCGCGCAAGAGTTCGGTGCCCATCGACAAGCCGGTGCTCGCCCTGCAGGCGGCCGACGACCGCCACCTCTCGCCGCGCGGAATGAAATTCGTGCGCCGGCAGGCGCGTCACGCGGACGCGGATATCAAGCTACTCCCAGAAGGATCGCACGTGCTGACGCGGGGGTCGGCCAAGGCGGAAGTGTTCCAGACGATTGCGTCGTTCGTGGAACGCAATGCGAAGACGGTGGCGCCGGTCGCGCGCGAAGCGGTGGAGCCGCCGTCTATATCTGATCCATCGTGAAGCGGAACGACTCATCGATTCGTTGAATCTTCTTCGCTAGTTCGCGGAGCCGCTCCTTGAGCTCCGGCTTCTTGTCCTTCATGTACTCCGAGTACAAGTCGAGAAACTGATCCTGCAGCGCGCGCAGCTCGCGGTCGGACTCGACGCGGTCGATCGCGCGCTCGAGGTGGTACACGTCGCCCGACGAGAGACGCTCCAAGATATTGAAGTACTCCCCGCGCATGTAGCTCAAGATATCCACGTACTGTTCGAAGCCGCGCGAGAGCTTCTCCAGCACCTCGCTGATCGCGGTCGCCTTGCGGAACATCGACTGGCTGTACGAATACGCGAACTGGTAGTAGGCCTTGGCGCGTCCCACGTAGACTTCCTCGTTATCCTTCATGAACGCATCCTTGGCGCCCGGCCGCGACGCGTCCGGATTGCGAAAGATGCCGATCGATATCAGGAGGAAATCGGCGTTGGTCTTGTAGATGGTGTACTTGAGGCGAACGTCGGGCGAGTTGCGCACCTTCTCGAACAGATCGCTGTCGTAGGGCGAGAGATACTTGCGCGTGCGTTCGTGGAACTCCGGATTCATGAACGACGTCAGCAAATTGGCGAGGTAGACGTTGACGTCTTCGTCGTAGTAATTCTGGTTCGAGGGGTTGCCGGACTCCAGTCGACTGTAGAGCAGGCAATTCATCATGAAGAAGAACGTCGGCTCGATCTCGCGCTTGCCGGCCGGGCCGAGCGTGATGTGACTTCCGCCTTCCATGTGGGTTCGTTGCCGTCCCTTCGTTGTGGAGCCGTCGAACCGGAATCGGGG
>DASPGK010000248.1:0-4681 GCA_035620655.1 Candidatus Krumholzibacteriia bacterium | reverse complement strand
CGCGAAATGGGTCCCGGCCCCGGCCGCGCGATAAGGATTCCCAGTACCACGATGGCCGCCAACGCGGCGGCACTGGCCCCGATGGCCGCGGCGCGCGCGCGAATGCGTCGCGTGGGATCGGCGACGTCGTCGAGTGCGCGCTTGAACGCGCGCGCATCCGGCCAACGCCGGGCCGGATCGGGCTCCAGCGCGCGCTCCAACACGCGCGAGAGGCGCGGCGACACGTTCGGCGCGACCGATCGCGCCGAACGCGGCTCCCCCGACGCGTGCGCGCGCTTGAGGTCGTCGAGCGACGCGGTCTCCACCGGATAGCGCCCGGTTAGAAGTCGAAACAGTGTCGCGCCCAGGCCGTACACGTCCGAGGCGCTCGTCGCGGGCTTTCCGTCGAGCACTTCGGGCGCCATGGTGAGCGGGGTTCCGACCAGATACGGCGGAATGTCGTCCTGTCCCAGCAACTGGTCCGCGCTCCCGAAGTCCACGAGCACCGCGCGTCGCGGCGACTCGCCGTCCTCCAGCATGATGTTGCTGGCCTTGATGTCGCCGTGCACGAGTCCGGCCGCGTGCACTGCGACAAGCGCGGACGCAATGTCGCGACCGATACGGAGGGTTTCGGTTGCGGGAAACGGGCCGGAGATCTCGAGCTCTTGCTCCAGCGTGCGTCCGGTGATCAGCTCGGTCCAGATACCGGCGCGCCCGTCGAGCACATCGGCGCCGTGCACGGTGAGAACATGGGGATGGCGAACGCGTGCGAGGTTGCGCGCTTCGTCGAGCCAGCGCAGCGCCCCGACTTCGGGGCTGCGCAGTTTGAGTGCGACGTCGCGCGCGAGCGTCGGATCCCACGCCGCGAACACTTCCCCGAACGATCCGGCACCCAGCGGCTGCTTGACCTCGAGCGGTCCCCACAAGAAGAGCGATTCGCTTCGCGGCGGCTTGGCGTCGGATCCCGCGCCGAAGAGTCGGGTCATTCGGTCCAGGAGTCGGATGCCGTCCGAGGACGAGGTCGTGGAAACGGGGCGGCGGTCAGCGACCGCCTCGGCGTCATCGTATCGGGGATCGTGTTCCATGGTCCCTGTCGATGAACCGAGCCAGATCGGCGAGCGCGCGCACCACGGTCATGCGAGCCGCGTCCGGGCTCGGCTTGCCGAGCGCGTCGGCGATCTGCGGGTAGGTGTAACCGAACTCGACGCGCAGCAAAACCGCTTGCTGCTGCTCCTCGGTCAAAGATTCCAGGCCGCGCTGATAAAGCTCCATCTGTTCATAGCCGATGACCTGTTCGACCATCGACGCGTACGGCGACGCGAGCGTCTCGTGCAGCGAGTCGTGCGGTCCGCGGCGCGAGGAACGCCGGATTTCCTCGCGCACCACGTTGAGCAGGATCTGCCGAAGGTAACCCAGGAACGCGCCCTCGCCGCGCGGGTCGAAGCGGTCGATGCGATTGAGCGCGCGCAGGAGCGTGATCTGCACGAGGTCGGAGGTCTCGTTGAGGTCGCGGGCGTTCTGGGGGAGGCGGCGGTGCGCCCATCGGCGCAGAACCGGGAGGAAGCGCTGGAACAACTCCTCGCGCGCATCCAGGTCCCCACGGCGCGCCCGCGTCAAGAGGACCGCGGTCGCGGAGGGAGGAGGATTTTCGGCGCCATCGGGGGGGCGAAGCACATCGTCCAAGGGGGCACCTCCGTCCGTCGCGGACGATCCATCTTATCACAAGGTGGCACGGCTGGCGCCCGGGCCGGGGCGTGGCGCTCGGCATCCTGGCTTGTTGAAAATCCTACAGAGTATGTACTATAGTCTCCACATGACTCCCCTCGCGACCAAGCGCTGGCGAATCGGCATCGTCGCGGCGACCACCGCGCTGACGGTGTCGTTCCACTACGGCATCCTGTTCCCGTCCGCGCACGGCACCGTGATCCACGCCATCCACGGCCGGCTCTGCTACGTGCCCATCATTCTGGCGGCGGTTTGGTTCGGGGTGCGTGGCGGCCTGTTGACCGCCCTCGCCATCACCGCGCTGACCCTTCCCTATCCCAAGCTGCGCGGCATCACCGACCACCACGCGCTCGTCTCCGAGTACACCGAGATGGTGTTCTACATCGCCATCGGGCTCATGACCGGCGTGCTGATCGAGCGCCAGTGGCGCGCGCGCGAGCGCAGCGCCGCCCTCGAGCGCGAGCTCGCGCGGCGCGAACGGTTGTCGTCGCTGGGACAGATGGCCGCGGGCTTGGCGCACGAGATCAAAAATCCGCTGGGTTCGATCCAGGGCGCGGCGGAGATCCTGGGCGACGACGCGCCGGCTGGATCGAAGGAGCGCGAGCTCTTCGACGTGCTGCGCAAGGAATCGCGGCGCTTGAGTACCGTCGTCGACGATTTCCTCGGCTTCGCGCGCCCGCGCCCGCCCCAGCTGGCACCGCTCGATATGGCGCGCGCGATCGAGCGCGCGGCGGCGCAGATCGCTCTGGACGCGTCCGCGCGCGGCATCGAAATCGTCCGTGACGTCGCGCCGGACTTACCCCGCGTCTTCGCCGACGCCGAACAGGTCCACCAGGTGCTCTTGAATCTCTTGTTCAATGCGGTGGCGGCTAGCCGCGAGGGTGACCGCGTCGTGATCGAGGCACGCGGCAGGGACGGCGAACGCGCGGTCACTCTCGCGGTGCGCGATCGCGGCGCCGGCATCGCGCCCGAGAATCTACCCCGCGTGTTCGATCCGTTCTTCACCACTAAGGAGAACGGCACCGGCTTGGGGCTTTCGATCTCGCACACCATCGTGAGCGACCACGGCGGCACCATCGACGTCGAGAGCACGCCGGGTCACGGCACCGCGGTAACGATCGTGCTGCCCGCTCGCGGAAGTGACGCGCGTGGCTAGCCGCGTCCTCATCATCGACGACGACGAGAGCCTGCGCAAGGTGATGGGCTACATGCTCGAGGAAGCGGGCTACGACGTCGACCGCGCCGCCTCCGCCGAGGAAGGCCTGCGAGTGATCGGGGAGCGCCGCCCCGACCTCGTGCTCTCCGACATCAAGATGCCCAAGAAAGACGGCATCGAGCTGTTGGCCGACATCAAGCGCGTCGATCCCACCATCCCGGTCGTGATCTTGACCGCCTTCGCCTCCGTCGAGACGGCGGTCGAAGCGATGAAGCGCGGTGCCTCGGACTACCTGACCAAGCCCATCGCGCGCGACGACTTGACGCTCACGGTCGCCAAGACGCTCAAGCTCCACCGCCTCGAAGCCGAGAACGAGGAACTGCGCACGACGATCCGCGACCGCTTTCGCTTCGAGAGCATCATCGGGCTCTCGCCCGCGATGACCGCGCTCTTCGACGTCCTCAAGAAGATCGCGCCCACCGACGCCACCGTGCTCGTCACCGGCGAGAGCGGCACCGGCAAGGAACTGATCGCGAAGGCCATCCACTACAACAGTCCGCGCCGCGCGCAGCGCTTGGTCGCGGTCAACTGCGCCGCCATTCCCTCCGAGCTGCTCGAGAGCGAGCTGTTCGGACACGTGCGCGGCGCCTTCACCGGTGCCATTCGCAACAAGATCGGCAAGTTCGAACAGGCGCACGGTGGGACGCTGTTCCTGGACGAGATCGGATCGATGCCGGTGCAGCTGCAGGCCAAGCTCTTGCGCGCGCTGCAGGAACGCGAGATCGAACGGGTCGGCGACGAGCGCACCATCGAGGTCGACGTGCGCGTGATCGCCGCCACCAATCGGTCGCTGCCGGCGCTGGTGGCGTCCGGCGAGTTTCGCGAGGATCTGTTCTATCGTTTGAACGTGGTGCCCGTGCACGTGCCGCCCTTGCGCGAGCGCCGCGGCGACGTTCCGCTGCTCGTGAAGCACTTCGTCGATCGCTTCGCGGGCGGGGTGCGCATCGTCGTGACGCCCGGCGCGATGGAGGCGCTCGAGCGGCACCGCTGGCCGGGGAACGTCCGCGAGCTGGAGAACTTCTGCGAGCGCGCCGTCTTGATGCGCTCGCGCGACATCATAGATGCGGACGCGGTGGCCTCGCAGCTCTCGGCGCTCACGCGCGAGTCCCCGGGCGGGCCTTCGCTGCGCGACATCGAACGCGCGGCGGTGGTCGAAGCGCTGCGCGCCAGCGGATGGAACCGTTCGCGCGCGGCCCGGCGCCTGGGCGTCCCGCGCCACATCCTGCTCTACCGTATTAAGAAATTCGGAATCGTGGAGGACGCATCGTAGTCGGTGGATGCCGCGCGCGTTTCGTGATAGCCTACGCGCTTTGTTTGAACTCTTGAGCGTCCCCCGGCGGGTGGCGCTCGTGGGGCCCCCGCGGCGTCAGGCCGCGGGGTGACGAGTGACAGGACCCGCCGGGCAGCGTTCGAGGAGTCTAATTGAATCGAATCGTCTTCATCGCAGCCATCGCCATCGCAGTCGCAGGGCCTGCGGGCGCTGCGGATTATTTTCAGCAGTTCCACCACACCACGATTCGCGTCAAGCTCGACGACGAGCGCAAATGGATCTCGGGCACCCAGTCGATCCAGTACGTCAACAACTCGCCCGACACGTTACGCGAGTTCTACCTCCATCTGTATCCGAACGCGTTCCGCAACAAGGACGTCCCCTACCAGAAGGACGAGAGCCGCAAGTACAACGCCCGCCTGCTCGACGTCCCCGGCGATCATAAGGGCTGGCTCGACCTCGCGGACCTCAAAGTCGATGGGACCGCGGTG
>DASPGK010000247.1:0-4987 GCA_035620655.1 Candidatus Krumholzibacteriia bacterium | reverse complement strand
CGTCGCGTGGATGCTTCCGGCTCTCGTCGTCGCGTCGTGCGCGAAGAAGGAGGCCCCGCCCACGGAGCAGGCGCGCGAGCTCGCCGCGGACGAAAAGCTCCGCTTCGAGCAGCTCACCATCAGACAGATCATGCAGGGGCCGGGCATCGCCGGCACCGCGCCGTCCAGCCCGCGCTTTTCCGCGGACGGCCGCAGCGTGTTCTTCGAGTGGAACGACCCCGCGCGGCTCGATTCGATGAACGCGGGCGACCCCGAGAACGCGTACCAGCACTACCTCGATCTCGCGCACGAGGCGGCCACGTATCGCCTCGACGTCGCGACCCGGCGCGTGGAGAAGCTCGCCAAGGCGGCGGCCGATTCGACCGCGCCCTCCGAATTCGCGTGGGATCGCGCTCGGCGCCGCCGCGCGGAGATTCGCGGCGGCGATGTGTTCCTGGTCGACCTCGAGCCCGCGCGCACGCGGCGCATCACGCAAACTCTGGCGGCCGAGCAGTCGGTTCAGATATCACCCGACGGCGCCACCGTCTACTTCCAGCGCGACAACAATCTGTACTCGATTCCGTGGGGCGGCGCGCCCGTGCGCCAGCTGACCAACCTCCAGTTCGCCGCCGACCCCGACGACGCGGCCAAGCCCAGCGCGCAGCGGCAATTCCTGATCGATCAACAGAAGGAGTTGTTCGTCGAGTTCAAGGAGCGAGGCGACGAGAACGAAAAAGCCCGCCCCAAGCCGGTCTACCTCGGCGCGGGGATGGAGCTGCAGCGCATGGTGGTCTCGGCCAGCGGCCGCTACGCCGCCCTCGGTCTCAATAAACCCACGACGGGCGGGCGCGCCCCCGTGATCCCGCTCGTCGTCACCGAGAGCGGGTACGTCGAGACCGAAGAGGTGCGCACCAAGGTGGGCGACGAGCAAGACGAAGCCAGCGTCGTATTCATCGACCTCGAGGGCGACTCGCTGGTCGAGATCGACGCCGGCGAGAAGATTTCGCCGAGCGTGCTCTCGTGGTCGCCGACCGCGGACGTGGTGCTCCTGCGGGGCATCAGCGAGGACTGGCACGACCGCCTCTTCATGACCGCCTCGCCCGGCGAGCGCGGCCCCGAGGGCAGCGTGTCGGCGCGCGTCGTCGACCGCTTCCACGACGCGGCCTGGGTCGACGGTCCCATGTTCGACGAATCGGGCGCGTGGATGCCCGACGGCAAGTCGATCTGGTTCGTGTCCGAGCCCGGCGGCTGGGGTCACCTGTACGTCGCGTCGCTGTCGGGTCGCCGCACGCAGTTGACGAGCGGCGAGTTCGAAGTGCACAGCGCGTGGCTCGACGAAGACCACGCGCGCTGGTTCGTCGTGACCAACGAAGGGCGCCCGGGCTCGCGCCGGCTGTGGTCGATGGACCTCGACGGCTCGCATCGAACCCTGGTGACGGCGGAGCCGGGGACCTACGACGTCGTGTTCGCCCCGGACTTCGCGACCGCGGCCGTGCTGCGCTCGCGCGCGACCGCGCCCGCCGAGCTCTACCTCTTCGACGCGTCGTCGGGCTCTCTGGACGGTCCCGTCACGACCTCGACCACGGCCGTGTTTCGGAGCTTCCCGTGGCTCGAGCCGGAGACGGTATGGTTCACGGCCTCCGACGGAGTTTCCGTGCCGGCCCACCTCTTCAAGCCGGAGCGCTACGGCGGCACACCCAACGGCGCGGGTGTGATCTTCATCCACGGCGCGGGGTACCTGCAGAACGTGGTCGACGGGTGGAGCTACTACTACCGCGAGTTCATGTTCCACCACTTCCTCGCGTCACGCGGGTACACGGTGCTCAACGTCGACTATCGCGGCTCCGCCGGTTATGGGCGCGACTGCCGCACGGCGATCTACAAGCACATGGGCGGGCGCGACCTCGACGACATCGTCGACGGCGCGCGCTACCTCGTGCGCGAACACGGGGTGGGCGCGAAGCAGATCGGCACCTACGGCGGTTCCTACGGCGGCTTCCTGACCTTGATGGCGATGTTCAAGTACCCCAATGAAATCGCGGCCGGCTCCGCGCTGCGTTCGGTGACCGACTGGGCCCACTACAATCACGGCTATACGGTGCGCATTCTCGGAACCCCCGCGGCCGACCCCGAAGCCTACCGTCGCTCGTCGCCTATCTATTTCGCCGAGGGCCTGGAGGGCGACTTGCTCATGCTGCACGGGCTCCGCGACGACAACGTGCTGGCGGAGGACATCCTGCGATTGAGCCAGCGCCTGATCGAATTGGGTAAGGAAGACTGGGAATTGGCGCTGCACCCGGTCGAGCGCCACGGCTACCGCCGCGCCGCCTCGTGGACCGACCAGATCACCAGAACGTTCAAACTGTTCGAGCGCACACTGCCGGCGGGCGCCGGGGGCGGGGGCTAAGGGGATCGAAAATCCGGGGTTGAACTGCCCGGCGCACGTGGTAAAATGGGGGTCTGTTCGTATCGCCGAACCGCATCATGCGGTGCGAACCCGCAAAAGATTCGATCCGAGACTTCCTGTGTCCTTCCCTCTCGTTGCGACGGATCCACACGAGATGCTGCTTCTCCCCGCGGCGTCTCAACCGGCGTGGCGGAGGGAAGGCTTTTTTCTGTTCACTCAGGGCGGCGATGAACGGTCGTAGACCTCGAGCTTGACCGCGTTGGGGAGCGCGGTCAGGAGCTGGACCAGCCGGACTTCATCGTTGGAGATGTCGTCCGGCAGCGGCTGGCTGGCGAACATGATGTACGACGGATCGTTGAGGTGCCGCAGCCGGATGGTGTGCCCGAGCTCGTGCAGCATGATGCTGTAGAGACGGTCCCCGTCGGCGAAGGAATCGACGATGCGAATGCGATCGACCAGCGGATAGCCCTCCCCATCGTTGGTGTAGCTCGTGATGCCGTTTTGGCCCCCCATCGACGCCGGGGGGAGGAACTCCATGTGGACCCCAACCGCCGCCGGCGCACCCACCGCGACGAAGAGCGGCAACCCGGTCGCCTCGTTCCAGCGCGCCGCGGCGCGCGCGGCCGCGTCGTAATAGTCGAGGCCGTTCGCGTTGACGAACGCGGGCGCGTACCACTCCACCGGCAAGCTCCGCCACTTCAGGAGGACCGGACTGCGGCCGCAGGCTTCCCACAACATCGCGAGCAGGTTCTCGAAAACCGGCGCCGACACGGTTTCGAACTCGATCATCGGGTAATCGACCGCGTGATCCGTGTCGATCACGAAGGCCTCTTGGAGCGAATGGTACGTCGCGGGCGCCGCACCCGTGTCGATACGAATCGTGAGCGAGCCCCCGGTCAAGTCGGCCAGCGCCACGACGCCGTCCGCGCCCGTCACGACCTGGTGTGTGAATCGTTCGGTGACGAGGACGTCGAGCCCCTCGACGGGAACCCCGGTGCGTGCGTCCGCGCACGCGGCTTCGAACCCGTAGCCGGGGATGCGAACTTCCGCAACCGAACTGACCGGCGAGAAATTGTCCGCAGCGTCGAGCGAACGGATGGCCGCGTACACGTAGCGCCCGCGTCCGGGCGCGGGAATCGTGTACGACTGCGGTGATCCCGCCGCCTGCGGGGTGGGTGGGTCGGCGACCTGCACCGCCGTCCACCAGGACATCGGGAACGAGAACGAGTAGCGAATCTGGTAGCGCGCGACGCGGTCGTGGTCGCCGTCGTCGCGGGGCGCGGTCCACGCGATGCGCACGTCGAAGGTGGAAGGGTCGTACGAGAGCGAGAGGTCGGCGATGGCCTCGGGGGGCGTCACGTCTTCCCCGGGGGGCGGCGGCTCGGGGTCGGGTTGGACGGTTGCGGGGTCGTCGCCGCACGACCACGCGAGCAGCGTGAGCGCGAGCGCAGCCACGAGTATCGATCGCTTCGAGCGCATGGGCGATGGGCCGTGGGGCGGGTCGACTCGACGGGCTCGCTATCATGGTAGGAGACGCGCCGGGAGCGCGCAAGCGCGTTCGCTTGACTTCGATGCCCAGCCGGGTATATTCAACGGGCCTTTCCACCGAGGGCCGCTCCCGAGTCATCCTATGAACACACGCGACGTCATCATCCTGGGCTCCGGCCCGGCCGGCCTGACTGCCGCGATTTACGCGGCCCGCGCCGATCTGAAGCCACTCGTGATCGAGGGCGCGCAGCCGGGCGGCCAACTCACCATCACCACCGACGTGGAGAACTATCCCGGCTTCGAGCAGCCCATCATGGGTCCCGAGCTCATGGAGATCATGAAGAAGCAGGCCGCGCGCTTCGGCACCGAGTTCGATTTCGCCACCGTCGAGCGCGTCGAATTGGACGGGCCCGTCAAGACGCTGCACGCCGACGGGAAGACGTACCGCACGCGCGCCCTGATCGTGGCGACGGGTGCTTCCGCGCGCTGGCTCGGGATTCCCTCCGAAGAGAAGCTCAAGGGCCACGGTGTCTCCGCGTGCGCCACCTGCGACGGTTTCTTCTTTCGCAACCAGGTGATCGTCGTGGTCGGCGGCGGCGACACCGCGCTCGAAGAAGCGACGTTCCTCACCAAGTTCGGCTCGGTCGTGTATCTGGTCCATCGGCGCGACCAGTTGCGCGCCTCGCAGGCGATGCAGCACCGCGCGTTCAACAACCCCAAGATCAAGTTCATCTGGAACACGGTGGTGACGCAAGTCGAGGGCGAGGGAAAGGTGAGCGGCGTGCGCCTGCGCGACGTGGTGACGGGCAAGGAGCACACGCTCGATTGCAGCGGGCTCTTCGTCGCCATCGGACACACGCCCAACACCGAGATCTTCAAGGGTCTGCTGGCCATGGATGAGAGCGGCTACTTGCTGGTCGAGCCGGGCAGCGCCAAGACCAACGTGCCGGGCGTGTTCGCGGCCGGCGACGTGGCCGACCACGTATACCGCCAGGCGGTCACTGCCGCCGGCATGGGGTGTATGGCGGCTCTCGACGCGGAGCGCTACCTGGGCGAGATGGGCGGGCATTGAGCCCGGCCGCTTCCAACGCGTACACTTTCCTCGCATGAAAC
>DASPGK010000246.1:0-5132 GCA_035620655.1 Candidatus Krumholzibacteriia bacterium | reverse complement strand
AGGAAAGAAGCCGTGGCACCCTTGCTTGCGCCCTCGCGTCGCAGCGCGCGCGCGGCGGGGAGCACGCTGCACGAACACAGCGCCATGGGGATCCCCATGAGCGCCGCCCACAGGATCGGACGCCGGCCCGTACCGGTCAGCAGGGCCGTGACGCGCGGAAAACGCGCGAGGGCGACGTGAATGAAGCCCGCGAGCGCGAACCCCAGCAGCAAGTAGGGCGCGGACGCGTATAGAATCGCGATGATACCGGTGAGAATCTCCTGCATACGAGGGTCGCTCCGCGCGGAGCGATGCATGCAATATACCACTCCGGGGCCGCCGGCGCCCGGGAGCAAATGGCGCCCGCGATTCGGTTTAGCCTTGGTCTAAAACCGGAGCGCCGCGCCCCGGGGTGCGGGACGCGGCGCGCAGGCGGACATTCGCCCGATGTTCAGCCGGAGTTACGACGCCTGCTTCTTGGCCTCCACTTCGAGCTCGATGCGAACCTTGTCGCTGACGACCACGCCACCCGCGTCGAGGGTCTTGTTCCACGACACCCCGAAGTCCTGGCGGTTGATCTCGGTCGAGGCCGACACGCCGATGATGGACGCGTTGCCGGCACTCACCGGACCGCTGAGCGTGAACGGGAGTTCGATCTCCTTGGTGACGCCGCGAATCGTCAAGTCGCCGACCGCAACCCAGCTCTCACCCTTCTTCGCGATCTTCTTGCTCTTGAAGGTGATGGTCGGAAACTTCTCGACGTCGAAGAAGTCCGCGCTCTTCAAGTGCCCGTCGCGCTTCTCGTTGCGGGTCGAGATGCTCGCGGACTCGATGGTGACCTCGACCGACGAATTCTCGACGTTCTTGGGGTCGAGCGTGATGGCTCCCGAGAAGGTCTCGAAGGCGCCCTTCACGTCGGACACCATCATGTGCTTGACCTTGAAGCTGGTCGACGAGTGGACCGGATCGATGGTGTAGGTGTCCTGCGCCTGCGCGGCGGGCGCAAACACCACTGCGGCCAGCGCCATCGCGCCGGCGATGTGTCGAATCTTCATAACCAACCTCCGTCGGTGTTTCTGGATATATGGGAAATGGAGTACACGGGAAGTTAATCCCGAGGCGCGCCCGCGTCAAGCGCCCGGGCGAGCCGGTCGGCGCGAGGGGCGCTTCCGTTTGGCCGACTCCGCGGTCCGGCGCCGTTTTCCGGGCGCGGGCTCGCCTTTCAACACCGGTATGAACTTATGGTTCGCCTTGGGGAAGGCGTAGCTCCCGGTTTCCTCGAGCAGGATCCAACGGTGGTCGACCGGTCCGCGCAAGCGCACGCGTCCCTTGCGGTGCACGCACCGGAACACGTCGATCTCCACCTTGAGGTGCGAATAGGCGTGACGCACCGTGGTCACCTTCGCGAGGACGTCGACGTCGAGGCCGGTCTCCTCCCGTATCTCGCGCCGGCACGCGGCCTCCGCGCTTTCTCTATCGCGAATCTTGCCGCCGGGGAACTCCCACAGGCCGCCCAGCATGGCCGACTCGGCCCGCCGCGTGATGAGCACGCGCCCACGGCGCGCGACCACGCCCACCGCGATGCGCGCCGTCGGCACCGACCGGCGCGCCGACTTGCGCGGGTAGTCGAGGGGAGCGTCTTCGGCGCGCGCGACGCACGCGTCGCACCACGGGCACGCGGGGCAATCGGGGTCGCGCGGGCGGCACACCAGCGCGCCCAGTTCCATCATCGCTTGGTTGAAGCCTCCCGGGTCGTCACGGTCGAGGAGCCGGTCGGCGATCGCTTGGATCGCGCTCGCCCCGGTTGGCCGGTCCACTTCGTCTTCGACGCCGAAGGTCCGCGCGAGCACGCGCTTCACGTTGCCGTCCACGGCCGCGAGTGGACGCCCGAAGGCGATCGACATCACCGCGGCGCAAACGTAGACCCCCACGCCCGGGAGCTCGGCAAACCGGTCGGGCTGGCTGGGGACCGTACCGCCAGCTTCCGCGACCACCGCGCGCGCGGCGGCGTGGAGATTGCGCGCGCGAGCGTAGTAGCCCAGTCCTTCCCACAGCTTCAGAACCTCGTCGAGGGGTGCGCCCGCGAGCGACGCGAGGTCGGGGAAGCGAGCGAGAAAGCGCTCGTAGTAGGGGATCACGGTGCGGACCTGGGTCTGCTGCAGCATGACTTCGCTGACCCAGATACGGTACGGATCGCGCGCGTGCCGCCACGGCAGGTCGCGCTGCGCCTCCGCGTACCAATCGAGGAGTGCCCGCGTCATGCCACGAAGTCGGTGTGCGGGCGGCATCGCCATCGGAAACTCAGGAACGGAAGATGGTCGACTCGCGCTTAAACCACCACACCGAGCCGTACAGACTCAGGAGGGCGAGCGCGATCAGCGACGTGTACACCACGACGAGATGCGGAGTCTGCATGGTTCCCGCGATGATCTCCTTGGTCGCGAGCGATACGTTGAGTATGGGGATCATGGCCGTGGCGTAGCTCATCTTGATGCCCGGGACCAGGCCGATCGCGGCCGGGACGATCACCGCGATGTTGAGCGGGGATATCATGCTCTGCGCCTCTTTGAAGGAGCGCGCCGTCAGCGATACCGACAACAGAATTCCGGCGAAGAAGATCGTCAGCGGCAAGAGCAGGCTCAACACCAGTACGATGGTGTCCCACCCCAGCATCTTCATGATGATGCTCATGAACTGGGACGGGATCTCGTTGGATTGCTTGAGGGCGATGAACAACCCGAAGATCGACACCCCCGCCGACACCAGACCCGAGAGCACCACCACGCCGAACTTGCCCAGCAGGATGTGGAAGCGGTTGACCGGCGCGGTCAAGAGCGTCTCCATGGTGCCGCGCTCCTTCTCGCCCGCGCCCAGGTCGATGGCCGGGTACATCGCGCCCATGAAGCAGAAGATGATGAAGATGTAGGGCAGCATGCCGCCGATCGACTTGCCCACGCGCTCTTCGATGCTGGCCACGTTCTGGCTGCGCAAGTCGACCGCGTCGACGATGGTCGAGTCGAGCTCGAGGCGCGCGAAGCGCTGGGCCAAGAGGGTGTTCTCGTACTCTTCGAGCGGTTTGCGCAACCGATCCTGCACGATGGCGCGGTCGTCGGTCGACTTGTAATAGAAGTCGACGCGGCCGGGTCGCATCTCGGCCACGTCTTCGTCGAAATCTTGCGCGAACACGAAGGCGCCGTCCAGGCTGTCGGCCTTGATCAACGCCGCCACGCTGTCGACCGCCACCGGACCCACCAGCACGACGTCGCCGCGCTCGCGCAGGGTGGCGACGAAGTCGGCGGCGTTACCGCGGTCGATGCACGCGACGCGCAGTTTCTTGGCGCGCTCTTTGTCGGCCTGCGATTTCTCGACCGACATCATGATGCGGAACAGGACCGGGAACAGGAGCAACGGAATCACGATCATGAACACGATCGTGCGCCGGTCGCGCAACGAGTCGAGCAGTTCCTTCCTGAAGACGGTGGAGATGGTTTTCATGGGCCGCTACCCCGCCGCCTCGATGCGGCGGATGAACTCGTCCTCGAACGAGGCGGCCTGCATCTCGCGCTTGAACGCGTCGTAGGTGCCGTCGTAGAGGACGCGCCCGCGGTGGATCAGAGCCAGGTCGTCGCACAGCTGGTCGACCTCGCCCATGCGATGGGTCGAGAAGAGCACGGTCTTGCCGCGGTCGCGCGCGCGGCGGATCAACTCGACGATGCCGCGCGAGGCCAGCACGTCCAACCCGGCGGTGGCTTCGTCCAAGACCAGCACCTCGGGGTCGTGGATCATGGTGCGCGCGATGGAAACTTTCTGGCGCATGCCGGTCGAGAGCTTGGCGATCCGCCGGTCGGCGTACGCGTTCATGTCGAGGGCGGCGAAGACCTCGGCGCGGCGGCGGTCGAAGTCACCCCGCGGAACGTCGTGCAGGTCGGCGTAGTAGCGCACCAGCTCGTTGGGGGTGAGACGGTCGTAGAGCTGCGTGGACCCAGTCAGGACTCCCAGCGCCGCGCGCACGCGCTCGGGCTCGCGCACGGTGTCGAAGCCCTGGACGACGATATGGCCCGCGGTCGGCCGCAGCGTGGTGGCGATCAGGCGCAGCGCCGTGGTCTTGCCGGCGCCATTGGGGCCCAACAGTCCGAATACGCGCCCGGGCTTGCACACGAAGCTCACGTTCGACACCGCGTCGACCGAGCTGCCCTGGAAACCCGAACCCATCTCGCGCTTCTGATGGCGCGAGAGCTTGAACGTCTTGGTGACGCCGCGGACTTCGATCATGGTCGGGACAGGATAGCAGCCGTTTCGGGGGCCGGCAAGCGGGGGTTGGCGCCAGCCTACTTGAGAAGCACCATGCGCCGGGTCTCGGTCCGCGAGCCCGCCTGCATGCGGTAGAAATAGACACCCGACGAGACGGCGCGCCCGCCGTCGTCGCGGCCGTCCCACTCGGTCTCGTGGAGGCCGGCGGGCATGACGCGGTCCAAGACCGCGCGTACGCGCCGCCCCGCCACGTCGTAGATCGAGAGCGCCACGCGCCCGCCGCGCGTCAGCTCGAAGGGAATCCGCGTCGACGGATTGAAGGGGTTGGGGAAGTTCTGCTCGAGGAGGAAGTCGGCCTCCGCGGGACCGTCCGACGCGACCACCGGCGTCACCGTGAATGCGAACAGCCCGTTCTCGATGTCGCACACGAGAATGTTGCCGCTGGGCAAATAGACGTACGCGCCGATGGCGCCGATGAACGACTCGCCCGAGCGCTTCGAGGTGTCGTATTGGCCCGCCAGCACCGGCGCGGTGGGATTGGAGACGTCGTACACGCGGAAGCCGGAAGAGTAGTACGCGACGTACGCGAGGTCGTCGACGATATAGATGTTGTGCACGGTGGCGGCGTCGGCGATCTGGCCCACGCGCACCGGCTGCGCGGGGTCGAGGATGTCCCAGATCGTGATGTCGGGGATCGACCCGGTCGCCAGCTCGTCGCACAGATAGAGGTAACGCTGGTCCGTGGTGACGTCGCCGCTGTGGTGATACACGATCGAGGGGTCGTCGATCACGCCCAAGGTGTCGGGATTGGAGGGATCGGTGACGTCCCAGATCACGGTCGCGTCGCGGCCGTGGAAGTCGTAGAGGCGGTCGACGCCCTTGGGCGTCGAATCGTGCCCCTC
>DASPGK010000245.1:0-2204 GCA_035620655.1 Candidatus Krumholzibacteriia bacterium | reverse complement strand
ACGTTCTCGTAGATGCTCATGGGGAATGGGTTCGACTTCTGAAACACCATGCCCATGCGTTTGCGCAGCTCGATCACGTCGACGCCGCGGCCGTAGATGGAGTCCCCGTTCAAGAGGATGTCGCCGTCGATGCGCACGTCGTCCAGGAGGTCGTTCAAGCGGTTGATCGAGCGCAAGAGCGTCGACTTGCCGCACCCCGACGGCCCGATGATGGCCGTGATCTTGCCCTTCGGCATCCCCATGCCGATCGAGTACAGGGCCTGCTTGCTGCCGTACCAAAAGTTGAAGCCGCGCACTTCGAGCACCGCCTCTTCGCGCGCCACGGCGTCGTGGATGGTGGCGGGAACGCTCTCGCCGCGCGCGATCGCCTGCAGGCGCGTGAGCGAGTCCGCGGACGCGTTGGGGTCGTCGGGACGGGGCTGGGGCTGAATCGAAGGGTCGGTCATGCGATTACTTGGTTAGAAAGTACCACCGACGAAGCGCCGCCGCAACCGCGTGCGCAGCCACACCGCCGCAATGTTGAGAAACGCAATGATCGTGATCAAGAGCAGCGTGGTCGTGAACACCATCGGCTTTCCGGCCTCGCTGTTCTGGCTCTGGAATCCCACGTCGTAGATGTGGAAGCCGAGGTGCATGAAGCTGCGGTCGGGGTGCAGGTACGGCGCGACCCCGTCGATGGGGAGGTCGGGCGCGAGCTTGACCGCCCCCACCAGCATCAGCGGCGCGACTTCGCCGGCGCCGCGCGCCATGGCCAGGATGAATCCCGTCATGATGCCGGGCATCGCGCGCGGGAGCACGATGCGCCGGATGGTCTGCCACTTGCTCGCCCCGCACGCGTAGGACCCTTCGCGCATCGAGCGCGGAACCGCCGCCAGCGCTTCCTCGGTCGAGACCACCACCACCGGCAGCGTGAGGAGTGCGAGCGTCAACGACGCCCACAGTACGCCGCCGCGCCCGTAGGTCGGGTTCGGGAGTTTCTCCGCGAAGAGGAACTGGTCGATCGAACCGCCGATGATGTAGCAGAAGAAGCCCAGGCCGAACACGCCGAACACGATGCTCGGCACGCCGGCCATGTTGTTGATCGCGATGCGCACCGCGCTCACGGCCAGCCCCGCCTTGGCGTACTCGCGCAGGTACAGCGCCGCCAGGACTCCGAAGGGCACCACGGCGATCGACATCAGCAACGTCATGATCACGGTTCCCACGATGGCCGGCAGCACTCCGCCTTCGCTGTTGGCCTCGCGCGGATCGTCGGAGAGGAATTCGCCCCAGCGCGACCCGTAGACGCCCAGCTTGGAGGCGGCCGAGAGTTGGTTGGCCGGAAATGCGCGCACCACGTCGGCGAGCGGAATCGCCGCATCTTCTCCGGAAGTCGTCTGCAGCACCAATTCGTAGCGCGCGTTCTCTTCGTCGAGCAGGCGCACTTCCTCTTCGAGCGTGCGGCGCTGCGATTCGATGGCCCGCATCTCGCCTTCCAGCATGCGCAGCGCGGTCTCGTGCTGGGGTGATTGGTCCCCGTATTTCGCCTCGACCTCCTTGGCCTCGAGGCGGGCGCCTTCCGCGCGCGCGTGCAGCTCACCGAAGTCGCGCTTCTGCAGTTGGTAGCGGCGCTCGAAGCGGGTCGCGACCGCGTCGTGGTGGCGACGGAACTCGCGCCAGGCCGCGCTCGGGGTGCTCGCAACCGCGTTCCCGTCGACCCGAAACTCCTTGGGAACGCCGTAGAAGCGCCCCCACGCGCGCCGCTCGAGCAGCGTCGCCCAGTCGGGGCGCGACTCGCGCACCACGGCGACGTCGTCGATCCACTCGAAGTGGGTCCCGGTGAGCTCGAAGTTCCCGGTGCGAACCAGCCGGCGCGTGGCCCGGCCGCCGCGTTCCGCCGCGTCGTTCTGGAAGCGCGCGCGCGCTTGCTCGGACCAGCCCGCGACCGTCTCCGGCGTGGGCGTGAATCGCTCCGTGCGCGTCACCTCGCCGAGGAGCACGCGCCCGTCGTCGAGCGTCACTTCGACCAGCGGCTTGGGCCAGAAGGTCGCGGTTCCTTGCGCCAGCACCAGCACCAGGAAGCCGACGATCATGACCGAGCACACCGCCAGCGCCCCTCCCGTGAGCCAGAGCATGTTTTCGCCCTGGGCGAGGAGCGACGTCCCCCCGCGCGCGCGCGGCGCCTTGCGCGGCGGGCTGTGGTTCGGCGATGCGACCGGCGTGCT
>DASPGK010000244.1:0-3588 GCA_035620655.1 Candidatus Krumholzibacteriia bacterium | reverse complement strand
CGCATGCGATTGCCCTCCGATTTGGCCGGCCATCTACGTATGGCGCGGGCTCGAGTGAACGCTACTTCAAAACCACCATCTTGCGCGCCACCTCTTCGCCGGCTGTGACCAGCCGCACGAAGTACACGCCACTTGCGGGCGAACGCCCATGCGGGTCGCCAGGTTGGGTGTGTTACGACCGCACGAGTTTACTAGTTGGATTACAGGCCCGGGGGGCGAAAGTTGGCCGGCGTTGCCAGCGCCCCTCCACAACGCAAAACGCCGTCCATCTCTTCGATGGACGGCGCTCGAGAGTCCGAGGCTGCGACGACGGGCGTTACGCGGCCTTCTTGGGGGCCAGGCGTGACTTCAAGCGGGCCGCACGGTTCTTGGAGATGATCCCCTTCTTGACCGCGCGGTCCAGCATCGACTGCAGCTGCGAGAATTCGGCCGGCCGCTTGCCGGCGTCGAGTTCGCGGAACGCGCGCACGATGGTCCGCAGGTTGCCGCGCTCGGCGCGGTTGCGGGCGGTGCGCTTGACGTCCTGCTTGATCCGCTTCTCGCACGATTTATGTTGTGGCATCCAGATTTCCTCCTGAATAATGAGCCGAAGGAAAGTATCAGGTTACCGGGGGCCCGTCAAGGGCTGGATTTAGCGGGTTTGGCACGGTGAAACGGTCCATCGACTCATCCGTCGACGCCTTCCTCGACTACCTCGTGGTCGAGAAGGGGCTCCTGCCCAATACCATCCACGCCTACTCGCGCGACCTTCGCTCTTATATCGAGACGCTGGAAGAGATCTCGGTCACCGATCCCGCGCGTATCACCGACGAAGCCATCGAGCTGCATGCGGTCCGGCTCTCGCGGCGGGGCCTGGCGCCGGCGTCACGCGCGCGCAAACTCTCCGCACTTCGGCACTTTCACAAGTTCCTCGCGCGCGAGGGGTGGGGCAGCGAACGCGTCGCGCGCGACGTCGTGCGGCCCAAGCTCGCGCGCCGGCTGCCATCGGTATTGAGCCTCTCACAAATCGAGTCGTTGATCGAGCAGCCCGACACCACGACGCCCCTAGGGTTGCGCGATCGCGCGATGCTGGAGCTGGCCTACGGGGCCGGGCTGCGCGTGACCGAGCTGTGCGGTCTCACCGTCGAAGAGCTCAAATTGGACCAGGAGATCGTCGTCGTGCGCGGCAAGGGCGGCAAGCAGCGCGTGGTCCCGTTCGGGCGCCAGGCCGCGCGTGCCCTCGCGCGCTACCTCGATGGGGGCCGTTCGCGCTTGCTCGCGGGGCGCATCTCACCCCACGTGTTCGTGAACGCGCGCGGGGGTGGGATCTCGCGCGTGGGGTTCTTCAAGAATCTCAAGGCCCACGCGGCCTCGGCCGGCATCGCGCGCCGCGTCTCCCCGCACGTGCTGCGGCACTCCTTCGCGACCCACCTCCTGGAAGGCGGGGCGGACCTGCGATTGGTGCAGGAACTGCTGGGCCACGCCGACATCGCGACGACCCAGGTCTACACCCACGTCGACACGCGCCATATTCTGGAAGCGCACCGGACGTTCCACCCGCGGGGACGCTGACACTCCCGCCCCGACATTCCTTGACACCCCTCGAAACGCCCGCCTAGAATGCGCAAAACGCCGTGTCACGGCGTGGCTTGGAGCATCGGGTGGCCCCCCAGACAGCAACGAAGATCATCTTGAGCGGGAATCGCCCCACCGGGCGCCTGCACCTCGGCAACTACACCGGGGCGCTGGAGAATTGGGTCGCCCTGCAGAAGGAGTATCGCTGCTACTTCATGGTGGCGGACTGGCACGTCTTGACCACCGACTACGAGCACACCGCCCAGATCGACGGCAACACCCACGAGATGGTGCTGGATTGGATCAGCGCCGGACTGGACCCCGAGACGTCGACCATCTTCGTCCAGTCGCACGTCAAGGAACACGCGGAGCTGTATCTCCTGCTCGCGATGCTCATCTCGACCGCGCGCCTGGAGCGCAACCCGACGCTCAAGGAGCAGGTGCGCGACCTGAAGATCGACGAGGGCGAAGAGGGCATGAGCTACGGCCACTTGGGATACCCGGTGCTGCAAGCGGCCGACATCCTGATCTACCGCGCGCACGTGGTCCCGGTGGGTGAGGACCAATTGCCGCACATCGAAATCACGCGCGAGATTGCGCGCAAGTTCAACCGGCTCTACGGCGAGGTCTTCCCGGTGCCCGACGGCAAGCTCACAAAGTTCGCGCGTTTCCCGGGCCTCGACGGGCGTCGTATGAGCAAGTCGCTCGGCAACACCATCGATCTCGCGGATTCGCCGGAAGAAATTCAGAAAAAGATATCGACCGCCTTCACCGACCCGCAACGCAAACGTCGCACCGACCCGGGCCGTCCCGAGGTATGCTTGATCTACACCTACTGGCAGAAGTTCAAGCCCAACGAAGCGGCCGAGATCTACGAAGGCTGCACCACCGCGACGCTCGGGTGCGTCGAGTGCAAGCAGCGCGTAGGGCGCGCCATCGCGGAGTATCTCTCGCCGCTGCGCGAGAAGCGCAAGACGCTGGAAGCGCGCGCGGGCGCGGTGGAAGAAGTGATCCACGCAGGCGACGCCAAGGCGCGCCGCGCGGCCGCCGATACCATGGCGGAAGTCAGGGAGCGGATGCACATTGGCTGAACCACAGAGACAGACCCCGTGGACCACGGAGCTCGAGGGGATTCGCGCGCCGCTGGGCGTGATTCTGTATCTGATCCGCCGCGACAACCTCGACATCTACGACATTCCGATCGCGAAGATCACGCGCGAGTACCTCGACTATCTCAATCTCATGGAGGGCATGCAGATCGAGCTGGCGGGGGAGTTCTTCGTGCTGGCCGCGACCCTGATGCGCATCAAGATCCAGATGCTCTTGCGCAAGGACGACGACACCGACGAGGACCCGCGCCAGGAGCTGGTGCAGAGCATCCTCGAGTACAAGAAGATGGTCGAAGCCGCCCGCACCTTGAAGGATCTGGAGGACGAGCGCATGCGCGTCTTCACGCGACCGGTCCCGCAGGAAGAAAAAGACGCGACCAGCGGCGAGGTCGTGATCGACTTGAATCTCTTCCAGCTCATGCGCGCCTTCCAGGAGGTCATGACCCAGTTCGAGGGCGCGGAGGTGCGCGAGGTCGAGCTCGAGGCCTACACCATCGAAGAGAAGATCGACCTGGTGCGTGCCACCCTGGAGGCGCGCGAGCCCGCCATGTTCGCCGACTTGTTCTCTGGCTCGCGCTCGCGCCTGGAAGTGATCGTCACCTTCATGGCGATTCTGGAACTGTTGAAGCACGGGCAGGCGCGGGTCGAACAGGAAGGCTCGTTCGGTTCGATCTGGATCTACAAGGGCGAGAACTTCGGGCGCCCGATGGGGGAAGTCTCCGACTGGAGCGCCGAAGCGGAGATCTTGGAAGTGACGGCACCGGTGGAGTCGGGCGGAGAGGATGCGTTCGACGATCGTGCGGGGGACATTGAAGGAGAGACCGATGGAGAATCCGAACCTCGATAACATCGTCCTGGCGCTTCTCTTCGCCGCCGACGAACCGCTCTCGGCGCGCAAGATCGCGGCCACGATCGAAGACGTCAC
>DASPGK010000243.1:0-3339 GCA_035620655.1 Candidatus Krumholzibacteriia bacterium | reverse complement strand
TGCCAGTCCAGCGGCACGTCGAGGAGCACGTTGATCGCCCCGTCGATCGGACTGGGCCCATACGGCGCGATCGGCGGGGTGTTCGCCAGGCGCGTCGTGAACGTCCAGGTCGGGCTCGCCGTCTCGAGCCCGAAGGCGTCGCGCACGACGACGCGCCAGAAGTACTGCGTCAGCTCTTGCAGCGCGCCCGGGGTGTAGCTCGCCTGCGGGAGCCCGGATGCCGCCAAGGGCGGGGTCGAACTCGTTCCCAGGTAGACGTCGTGCTCGGTGATGTTGTTGTCCCAGTCGTTGGCGGACCACGCCATCTGCGGCGCGACCGTGACCCCGGAGCTCCCGTCGACGGGCTGGACAAATGATGGCAGTCCGGGCGCGCTGTTGCCCACGCACGCGCAGGTGGCGTCGGCGTTGAAGCGGCTCGATACCACCGTGACGGGGATGTTCTGGTACGTGCAGTCGCTGACGAGGATGCTCCCCACCGACGGGTCGGCGACGATGGGAAATTCGCAGCACGCCGTGGTCGCACCGCCGATCCTCTGGAAGTTGATCTGCAGCACGTTGACCGGTTGTCCGTAGCACCCCGGTAGCGCCACCGAGACCCCCGTCTGCGACGACCCGATCTTCAGCACGCCGGGCGGGGCGACGTCGTTGAGGAACGTGGCGCCGAAGCAAGTCGGAACCGGGGCCGCGAACTGGACGCCGTTGACGCCGTTGATGTCGGGGCGGAAGACCACGTACGCGGTCACCATGCCGGCTCCGTCGCCGGTGAAGCTGCACGTCGTCCCGGAGGCGTCGGTGTAGAGACCGATATTGGCGCCTTGGGCCGAGGCGAGTGACGCCCACGTCGAGCAGATCGTCGTAAGGGCGACGAAAAAGCGAAGAGATCGAATCGTCATGGCGCCGCGGGTATCGGGCGGGCATCTGGAGTTGCCCGCTTCCACAGGTATGTGCGCCAAAGAACGGGCGTTCGGCTAACCCGACGGAATGTTTTTTTGCTCCGGCGGGCGCCGGACGAGGCCTACAGAAGCGGCCGGATGGATGCGAGCACGTCGCCCAGGTGGAGCGGCGGTTTGGTGCCGCCGCTGCTCACCGTGCACCACTCGCCGCGAAAGTGGATCGATATCGCCCCCGCGTCGCCCAGCCGCTGCAGCGCGCTCACCGTGCGGTCGTCGACGAGATCGTACAGGCGCGCTCCGGCGGGGCCGAGTGCTCCGAGCAGATTGGTCTTCGCGAGTTCGGCGGGGATGTCGATGCGCTCGAGGTCGTCGGGCTGCGAGTCCCATGGGCCGGTCGCGACCGCGCCGATCAAACGCGTGGCACGGCCGTGACCGAGTGCGGACGGTTTCACCGCGAGCAACAGCCCTTGCGACGAAGGTCGCTTCAGGGGAAACAAGACCTCTTCCTCGCCGAAGGCGTCGTCGGTCTTCGGGCCGTCGCGTCGCTTGTGGTAGTAGTAGACTTCAGCGCTGCCGGTGAGCCGGTACGCGTTACGAACCTCGTACTCGTAGCCCTTGTTGTTCTCGATCGCGGCGACGGTCTTCTGCAGCCAGTCTTTCTTGTCGTCGCACGGCACGAAACCGAGCCGCTGCAACTCCATCCGGCGCGCTTCCTGCTTGGCGCGGTTCGCTCGCACGCCCAGCGTGATCGAAAAGAACACGACCACGACCCCCAAGGCGACGATGGCGTACGCCGGCATGCGCGCTCACGTCCCCGCTTGCTTCGCGCCGTGCCAGCGCTCCATGTGGTGTGCGTGCGTCTCGAGATACGCCCCCGGCGCGAAGTGCTGGTCGTAGAACTCGAGGTCGAGGTGGTGCGCCTGCAAGTAGGTGAGCGCGAACATCGACGGCACGGTGCCCGGGAACTTCCCGAAGCGATCGAAGACGTACTGCGCCATGGTGGCGACACATTCCTTGAACTGGTCGTCGTGGACCTTCCCGGCGCCGCGCACGCGCGCGTTCTCTCGGTAAGGCCCCGCGGTCTGCGGGTTGAACGGCCCGCCCGGACCGAACTTGCGCTGCACGATGGCCTCGGTGGCGGCGCGCATGTCCTTGTAATGAGGCGGGCAGAAGCCCTCGAACACGCCCGACAGCCCGGTCGCGTTGGGAATCGACCAGCGCGGGTTGGTGTCGTAGCGAAATCCCAGGCCCGGCATCTCGGGGTCGCCGCTCGCGCCGAGGATGCTGAAGGGTGTTAGCCCGTCGAACATCCAGCCCCCCAGCCCCGTCGCCTGCAGCATCAACATCCCCGCGTAGCACGCAGTCGAGAGCTCCGCGGTCACCTCCGCGAGACAAAGCTGTTCCATGTACGTCAGCGGATACGGGTTGTTCACGTCGACGATGCTCGCAAAACGCTCCATACCCGGGATCTTCGCATGGTTGATATCGTCGAACATGCACGCGCCGTTCTGGACGATGTAGCACAAGGCCGCGAGGTAGTGCTGCGCCAAGTCCGCCACCGGAATCACGAGTGTGGAACCCGGGCGATTGACACACCACGGATTGTGCTGGTCGATGTGGGCCGGGTTATCGGGAATGTGAAGGCGCCGGTCGGAGAGCTTCTTCACGCGTGAACGGTGGGCTGCGAAGTACGCGTTGAGATCGATCGCGCCGTCGGCGTTGCGCTCGGTCAGATCGGGCGCGTCGCGCGTCGGAAAGAAGTACACACCCGAGTCGTCGGTGAAGAAGATCTCGCTTGTATGAAAACCCGCGGCCGACGGAAACGTGCGCCCGCCCGCGCCCACCGCGTAGTTGGGAATGTTGGGGATGTAGTGCTTGTTGTACGGATGGAGGTAGAACCAGCCCGTGTTCCCCGCGACCGCCGTCAGCACCATCATCTGCTCGAGGTCGTCGAGCGGCATGGGCGGGTGCGTGGACGTGAATGCGAGCGGGCCGTCGGGGATCGCAGCCCCCAGCGAGAAGCGTCGCGCGCGCCGGCCGTGGAGCGCTTCGATCAAGGGAAACTGGACGGCGTCTTCGAGTCCGCGCGGCGCCGACGAGATACGATCGAGGAGTACCTTCCCCTTTCGCTTCATGCGCTCGCCTTGCGAATTCAATCCGCAGCCGGCGAGGAGCGCCCCGGTGCCGACGAGGAGATAACCGAGTAGGGACCGTCGTGTGAGTTGCATGGCCGGCATGCTACCACCGGTCGAAACGCTCGTTCCAGCGGGAAACCGTATTGCCGAGTCCTCGGGGTTGGGCGATATGGTATCATAAACCCTTAACGAAACCTCCATTGCGGCCGCCCGCACCTCTTGCACGACACGGCACCCGCCGAGGCGGCACTCGAACCCCGAGGAGGGTTGCCATGCGCCGCCTCTCATTCGCTTCCCTCGTAGTCTTCGGT
>DASPGK010000242.1:0-11468 GCA_035620655.1 Candidatus Krumholzibacteriia bacterium | reverse complement strand
TCTCGACGATGAGCGGGAACTCCCCGCGCCGCACGAGGTCGACCACCAGGCTCGCGATCTCCAGGTCGAACTGCTCGCCCTTGTACTTCTCGAACTGTTCGACGACGTGCTCGACCGGCAAGCCCTTGCGGTACGGCCGATCGGACGTCATGGCGTCGAAGGCGTCGCACACGAGAATGATCCTCGCGCCCATCGGGATCGAGTCGCCCTTCAATCCTTCCGGATAGCCGCGCCCGTTCGGTTGCTCGTGATGATAGCGCACCAGGACGGCGGCTTCCCGCAGAAACTTGAGGTTCTCGACAATGTCGGCGCCGATGGTCGGGTGCTGCTTCAAGGTCAGGAACTCCTGGTCGCTCAAGCGCTCCTTCTTCAAGAGAATCTCGTGGCGGATCGCGATCTTGCCTATGTCGTGCAGGAGCGCCCCGTACTCGAGGATCTCGACGTCGCGCGCCGAGAGGCCCAGCGCGCGGCCGACGCGCAGCGCATAGCGGGAGACGCGGTACGAGTGGCCGTGCGTGTACGGGTCGCTGGCGTCGATGGCGGACGTCAACGCCGCCACCGTGTTGATATGCGCCTCCTTCATCTCGACATAGAGTTTGAAGGTATAGCGCGCAAGGAAGATGGGAACCAGGAACAAGAGCAGCGTCCAACTCCCGTACGCCGTGTACACCAGCGAAATGATGGCGCCCAGCGGGATGAACGCGAGCACGTGCAGGAAGGTCCACATGTAGTTCTGCTTCCAGATGTGGAACACGTGCCGGTGGCCGCGCAGTGCGATCACCATGCTGATCGCGAAGGTATTGACGAGGTAATAGACCACGCTGCAAACCGTCAGCGGTATCAAGAAGAGCGGCGTGTCGAGCGCGGTCCAGCGACCCGGAAACGCCCAGTAGGCGAGCCCCGCGACTCCGATGGTCATGATGAGGAGCGGTACGTTGAAGGCGTACTTGAAGGCCGCGCGCCGCTGCACCACCACTTCCGAGAAGAAGGACGCGATGGCTTCGACCAGCACCGCCGCCGACGGGCCCAGGAGCACGATGGCGGCCAGGTCCAGCGGGCTCGACGCGTAGATGGACGCACCCCCGCGCGGAAGCGTGATCTGGGCCGTGTCGGCCACGACGATCATGAAGGCGAACAGCAGGACTTCGGGAAAGCGCGGGAGCGGAAAATCGCGGACGAGATAAGCGAAGAACAGGAAACCGAGGACGATGAACCCGAAGTAGTAGAGCTTGAACGCGAGCGAAGAGTCTTCGAAGCCGCCTTTCAAGGGGTCACTTGATCTTGTATTCGATCGAACTCTTGAATTCCAGCTTCCCGGTCAAACGATTGATGGCGTCGAGCGTCGCGAAGACGACCGCCTGGGCGTCGTTGCCGGCGACCATCGCCGAACCCGCGAGACTCTTGTTGCAGCGAGCACCGACGATGTCGACGCGCACCACGATCGCGTCGCCGCCGCCCAGCGACACCTTCAGCACGCCACCTAAACACAGGCGAGTGTTGTCGTCAAGGAATTCCGAGACGGCGCGCAGCGTGGCCTCCGCCACCACCGACAGCGCGGTCGCCGAGGGATTTTCGGATTCGCTCGACCCGAACGCCTCCGCCGAATCGCGCGACAGCTCGACTTCGGCGCGCAGCCCGGCGCGCGTCGACACCACGTTCACGCTGACGAACGCGAAGCGCGACGCGTGCTCGAGGATGGGAAACTCTTCGGGTGGATTGTCGGCGGGTGCCTGGTGGTCGGCGTCGAGCACGACGACGCCGATCTTCTTGTAGTCGACGTCGAGGTCCATCTCGGCCTTGAGCACTCCTTCGACGTCGCGCGCCACGAGTTTGGGCGACTTACCCGCGCGCGAGACGACGTGGACCTCGGTCACTTGCCCGGATTCGTCGGTGCGAATCCGGCACGAGGACACACCCTGCACGCTCGCGACGCGGGCCTCGGCGCGGCGCGCCTGTTCTACTGTAAGTCTATGCGAGGCCATACGTTATAACGTCGCCCCGCGCCCAAACCGGTGGGGGCGCCGGCGACCGTGATTATACCACACCGGAATGACGCAAGAACCCGACCAGCATCGCGCTCCGGCCGATGCGATCGTCCCTCTCCGCTCAAACTGCAGCGCGAGGCAGACAATATGGGGTGGTATTCGCGCTGCAGAAATCGCGTCGAGGGATCGATCGCCTCGACCGGCGGCGCCGTGAGCTAGTAGCGGACCATCTCGACCAGCGTCTTGCGCCGGTCGGCGATCGCGTCCGCGGCGAGGCCGCAGATGCCGTCGACCGAGAACGCTTCGACCGTGAAGCTCGCCATGACCGTGCCCCACGTGAGCGCGGACGCGAGTCCGGTCCGATCGAGGCTGCCCGTACGCGAGAGCTGGCCCATGAAACCGCCCGCGAAGGTGTCGCCGGCGCCGGTCGGGTCGACCACGTTGGACAGGAGCACCGCGGGGACGAACAGCGTCAGCTTGGGGCCGAAGAGAATCGCGCCGTGTTCGCCGCGTTTGATCACGACGAACTTCGGGCCCATGCGCAGGAGCTTCTCCGCCGCCGCCACCACCGACCACTCGTCGGCGAGCTGCATCGCTTCCTCGTCGTTGATGAACAGGAGGTCGATGCGCTTGAGCACTTCGACCAGCGGGTCGCGCGCGGTGTTGATCCAGAAATTCATGGTGTCCATGGCGACGAACTGCGCGCCGGCCCCGGCCTGGTCGAGCACGGAGAGCTGCAACGCGGGGTCGATGTTGCCCAAGAGGACGTAGGGCGTGCGCCGATACGCCTCCGGGATCACCGGATCGAAGTGCTGGAAGACGTTGAGAGAGGTCTCCAGCGTATCGCGGTCCTTCATGTTTTCGTGGTAGCGGCCTTTCCAGTGGAAGGTCTTCCCTTCCGCCCGCTCGATGCCGCGCACGTCGACGCCGTGGTCGGAGAGTTTGCGCATGTGGTGGTCCTCGAAGTCGTCGCCGACGATTCCGACCACGCGCGGCTGCGCGAAATAGCTGGCGGCGATGCCGGCGTAGCTCGCGGATCCTCCCAGCGCCATGTCCGCGCGTCCGTGCGGTGTTTCCACCGAATCGAACGCCACCGACCCCACGATCAAGACCGGCCGGGCCGTTTCCTTACTCGAACGATGTTCGGCCATCGACTTCGACTCCTTGCTACATGCTGCTGGGCGCGCCCACGCCCAGCAATCCCAGCGCGTTCTTGAGGACGACCTTGGTCGCGCGCGCGAGATCCAGGCGCGCCGCGGACAGCGCGGGGTCTTCGCCCACGATTCGGCACGCGTGATAAAACTGGTGGAACGCGGTCGCGAGCTCCTGGGCGTAGGTCGTGACCCGGTGCGGCTCGCGCGCTTCCGCCGCCCCCGCCACCGTGCCCGGGAAGTGCAACAGGTGGAGCATGAGCGCGCGCTCCTCGGCTTCGACCAGCTTGGAGGCGTCGGCGCGCCCGGGGGCCCCCACGTCGCCCCGCTCCTCAGCGAAGCGCACCACACTCGCGATGCGCGCGTGCGCGTACTGCACGTAGTAGACGGGGTTCTCGTCCGACTGCTTGCGCGCCAGGGTCAGATCGAAGTCGAGCGGCGAATTGGCCCGTCGCATCAAGAAGAAGTACTTCGCCACGTCGACCCCGACGTCCTCGATCAACTCGCGCATGGTGACGAACTCGCCCGCGCGCTTGCTCATGCTGACGGGGTTGCCCCCTTCCATCAGGCGCACCCAGCCCACGATGATGATCTCCAGCCAGTCGGCGGGCGCGCCCAGCGCCGCCATCGCGGCCTGCATGCGCGCGACGTGTCCGTGGTGGTCGGGGCCCAACAGCCCGATGGCGCGATCGAAGCCGCGCGCAAGCTTGTCGGCGTGGTAGGCGATGTCGGCCAGGAAATACGTCGGCTCGCCGTCGGCCTTGCGAATCACGCGGTCCTTGTCGTCGCCGAACGCGGTCGAGCGAAAGAACACCGCGCCGTCCTGTTGGTAGGTGTGACCGTTGGCGACCAAGCGATCGAAGGTGACGCGCAAGGCCTCGGGGTGCAGCGACGACTCCAAGAAGTAGCGATCGAAGCGCGCGCCAAAGGCCCCCATGTCGTCGCGAATCGAATCGAGCAGGCGCTGCGACGCGTAGCGCCCCAGCGCGGCGCCGCTCGCGCCGGGCTCGAGCCACGAGCGCGCGGTCTTCTCGTCGGCCGCGGACGCGATGGTGGCGAGGTAACCGCCGGGGTACTGGTACTGCTCGATGGTTTCGCCCGGCGAGGTCGCTCCCAGGCGTTCCTTGGCGCGAAAACGCAGGCTCTCGCCCAATGCCTCGATCTGCTTGCCGGAGTCATTGACGTAGTACTCGCCTTGCGTGCCGTAGCCGCAAGCGTCGAAAAGATGCAACAGGCAGTTGCCGATCGAGGCCGCGCGCGCGGACACGATCACCAAGGGGCCGGTCGGGTTGGCGGACACGTACTCGACTTGTACGCGCTTGCCTTCGCCGTCACGCGAGCTGCCGTAGCGCTCGCCCTCGGCCAGCACTGTGGCCACGTTGCCTTGCAGCACCGGCAGCGCCAGCCGGAAATTGACGAAGTCGGGGCGCACCGCTTCCACGCCGGCGAGAAAATCACCCGGGAGCTGGATGGCGCCGGCCAGGCGCTCGGCAATGGCGAACGGGTTCTGCTTGAGGCGCTTCGCGAGCG
This sequence comes from Candidatus Krumholzibacteriia bacterium, assembly GCA_035620655.1. Taxonomy (GTDB): domain Bacteria; phylum Krumholzibacteriota; class Krumholzibacteriia; order WVZY01; family JAKEHA01; genus JAKEHA01. The sequence goes on along the minus strand of DASPGK010000242.1, from coordinate 6,802 downwards.
CCATCGCCACGGGGGTCGAGAGGTCCCCGTGCGCGGCCTCGCGCGGGCGCTCCACGACCATCGCGACGCCTTCGGAGTCCAAGCCGAGACGACGCAGCGCGTCGGCGATCGCGGCGACGATTTGTTCCTTCACGCCCATGAGTATCGAGGCGAGGGATCAGCGAGCGGCGGCTTCGGCCTCGCCCAGGCGTTCGCTGGGCGCGTCGCCCCACAGGCGCTCGAGTTGGTAGTACGAACGAACTTCGGGCTGGAACACGTGCACCACCACGTCGACCAGGTCGATCAAGACCCAGCGCAACGAGTCGTATCCTTCCACGTGATAGACGCCCACGCCCGACTGCCGGCACTTCTCGAGCACGTTGTCGGCGATGGCCTTGACCTGCGCGTTCGATCCCCCCGTGCAAACGATGAAGAAGCCGGTCACGTCGGTGACCGTGCGCAGGTCCATCACCAGCACGTCGCTCGCTTTCTTCTCGAGGGCGTAGCCGGCGATCTTCTTCGCGGTCGACTTGGTGGCCCGGGCGGCGCGGGCCGGGGCGGTTCTCGGGGTCTTGCGGGTCCTTGTTGCTGGGGCGGTTCGCTTCGTCACGCGTCCTCCGTCACGCAGTGCGCCGGCGCACCAGCGCCGACGCCACCAAAGCGCTCCCAATATACAGGACCACGAGGGGAACTGCCATCAGTACCTGCGATACCGGGTCGGGCGGGGTGAAGATCGCGGCCGCCACGAAGATGATGACCACGGCGTAGCGCCACTGGCGCAGGAACGTGCGCGGCGACACCAGTCCCGTGACGGCGAGAAGGAGAACCACGATCGGCAGTTGGAACACCAACCCGAACGCGAGGCACAGCCGCGCGACGGTGTTGAAATACGCCGAAACCGAGAGCATGGGCTGCACACGATCGGTCGCGTAGCCCAGCATGAAGTTGATGATCGCCGGCGCGACCACGAAGTAGCAGAAGGTAACGCCGCCGTAGAACAGCACTGCGGAGGCGGCCACGACCGGACCCACTCGGCTCTTCTCGCGCGTGAACAGCCCGGGCGTGACGAAGCGCCATAGACGATATGCGATGTACGGGAAGGCGGTCATGCCGCCCAGGACGAAGGCGACCTTCGTCCTCACCATGAACGCCTCCGAGGGGGCGTAGAAGACGAGGTGGTCCAGCGGGACGCGCGCGACGACCCAGTCGAGGATGGTCCCGCTGAAGAACCAGTAGACCACCGAGAGCCCGAGGAACGCGATCGTCGACGCGACGAGCACCCCGCGCAATTCGCCGAGGTGCTCGAGGAACGACATCTCGCGCAGGATCTCGGTTCGTTCCGCGGGAGAGCGGAACGGGCGCATCTGCGGATCTCTATTCGAGGAGTTCCCTCTCGAAGTGATTGGCGACGATCATGTTCATCGCCTCGCCGCCCGATTGCGGCGTCATGTCCATGTTGAGATCGACCTTGCCTTTGACCTTCACGACGCGCGACTTGCTCGGATCGAATAGGAACTCTCCCTTGCCCGTGCCGGACCCCGCGACACTGTAGACGCCCATCGGCGTCGCGCTGGTCCCGCCGATGGTAGTGTCGAGCGTTTGCTCGACGACGGCGACGTCGCGAGTCTTCTCTTTCTTCATCGCCTTGAACTTGAAGCTCGCGTTGGTCACGCTCTCGCTGCCGCCCGCGCCGACCTGCTTCTCGCCCGCCTGCTTCCATTCGCCGCCCACCGCCATCGCCTTGTTGGGCAGGTGCGGGTACCATCCCTGCAACACCGGCTCCACCAGCTGCTGCGCCATCGCCCACTCCTCGAACACCCCGACCGGCTTGACGTCGGTCACACCACCGCTCGCATCCGCAGTGAACGAGATGGTCTGCCCGGCCAACTGCTCGCCCAGCGGGCTGGCCGACGTGTTCCCCATCATGGTGGTCGACACGTCGGACTTGTCGAACTTCAATTCCATGGCGTACTTGCCATCGGCCACGGACACGCACTTGACCGTTACTTCCATGTCGGCGAGGTTGGATACCTCCATTTGGCCCATGGAAACTTCCTGGTTGAGCTTCACGCGGTAGCGCTCGCTGGTTCCAGGCTCGAACTTGTACGCAAACGTCACCTCTTGGGCGACGGCGGGTGCGCTCGCCAGAATCGACGCGAACATCGGGCCGAGCACCGCGAATCTCACTGCACGCTTCATCGCCGAATCACCTCCGCGCCCCGGTAGGTCAATCGGGGCGGTCTTTTTGACGGTCGAGGAGCCCCCGCACTTCACTCATGAACTGATTGATGTCCTTGAACTGCCGGTACACGCTCGCGAAGCGCACGTAGGCGATCTCGTCCAACGCCTGCAATCGCTCGATGACGAGGTTGCCGAGCTCGGTGCTCTTCACCTCGTTCTTGAACTTGCCCAAGATCGTGGCCTCGATCTCGTCCACGATCTTCTCCAGCTGCTCGCGCGAGACGGGCCGTTTCTCGCACGCCTTCAGCAACCCGGTCAGGAGCTTCTCGCGGCTGTACTGCTCGCGCCGTCCGTCCTTCTTGACCACCATCAGGGGCGCGCGCTCGATGTACTCGTAGGTGGTGAAGCGAAACGCGCACTTCAAGCACTCGCGCCGGCGCCGGATGGCCTCGCCTTCCTTGGTGGTGCGGGAGTCGACCACCTTGTCCTCCTCGAAGCCGCAGCGCGGGCATTTCATCGCGTCACCGCAGCTCCGGGTAGAGCGGGAAGGCGTCGCACAGATCGCGCGTCTGCGCGCGCGCGGCGCGAATGGTCGCTTCGTTGGCGGGGTCGTCGAGCACCGTCGCCATCACGTCCGCGATGCGCGTCATCTCGCGCTCCTTCATGCCGCGCGTGGTGAGCGCGGGCGTGCCCACGCGGATGCCGCTGGTCACGAAGGGGCTGCGGGCGTCGAAGGGAACCGTGTTCTTGTTGACGGTGATGCCGGCTGCTTCCAGCGCCGCCTCCGCCTTCTTGCCCGAAAGATCCTTGGCGGTAAGATCCAACAAGAACAAATGCGTGTCTGTGCCCCCGCTCACAACCTCGAAGCCGCGCTCGACGAAGCGGGCCGCGAGGGCGCGCGCGTTCGCGACCACTTGCTTCTGGTAAGCGCGAAACTCGTCGCTCGCCGCCTCCTTGAAGCAGACCGCCTTGGCCGCGATGATGTGCATGAAGGGGCCGCCCTGCATACCGGGGAAAGCGATCTTGTCCACGACTTCGGCGTTGCGCGCGGGAGCGAGCACGAATCCGCCCCGCGGACCGCGCAGCGTCTTGTGGGTCGTGCTGGTAACCACGTCGGCGTGCGGGACCGGGCTGGGGTGGAGACCCGCGGCCACCAAGCCCGCGATGTGCGCCATGTCGACCATGAGGAGACAGCCAGCTTCGTCGCAGATCGAGCGCAAGCGCGCGAAGTCCCACACGCGCGCGTACGCGCTGGCGCCGGCCACGAGCAACTTGGGGCGCTCGCGCAGCGCCAGCGCGCGCAGGGCGTCGTAGTCGAGCACCTTGGTCTCGCGATTCACTTCGTACGCGACCACCTTGAAGAACATGCCCGAGAAGTTCACGGGATGCCCGTGGGTCAAGTGACCGCCGTGCGCGAGCGAGAGCCCCATGATGGTGTCGCCCGGCTTCAGGAACGAGAAGTACGCGATCTGATTGGCCTGGCTGCCCGAGTGCGCCTGCACGTTGGCGTGCTCGGCGGAGAAGAGCGCCCGGGCGCGGTCGCGCGCGAGGTTCTCGGCCACGTCGACTTCCTCGCAGCCTCCGTAGTAGCGCTTGCCCGGATAACCCTCCGCGTACTTGTTGGTCAGCACCGAGCCCATCGCGGCCAGCACCGCCGGGCTCACGAAGTTCTCCGACGCGATCATCTCGAGCGTGCCGTGCTGGCGGCGCGCTTCCGCGCGCAGCACGTTGGCGACGTCGCGGTCGACGCCTTCGAGCGAACGCATGAGGTCGGTCACGACTGGTTCTCCTCGTAAGCGCGAATCTTGTCGACGCGGCGCGCGTGGCGTCCGCCCTCGAACTCCGCGCTCAGAAACGCCTCCGCGATCTGCAAGACCTGGCGCTCGTCGCTTCCCTGCCAGGCGCCCAGCGCCAGCACGTTGGCGTCGTTGTGCTCGCGCGCGAGTCGCGCGCCGTCGGGCGAGACCGCGAGTGCGGCGCGCACGCCCTTGACCTTGTTGGCCGCGATACTCATGCCCGCGCCGCTCCCGCACACCAAGACGCCCCGGTCGGCCTCGCCGCGCGCGACCTTCTCGGCGGCCGCGATCGCGAAGTCGGTATAGTCGACGCTAGCCTCGCCGTCGGTACCGACGTCGACGACGTCGTGGCCGAGCTCGCGCAGGCGCTTCTTGATGAGCTCCTTCAGCCGGAATCCTCGATGATCGGCGCCCACGGCGATCCTCACGACTTGCCTCCCGACACGCGCTTCCAGCCGTCGAAGCGCTCCAAGCGGCCCGCCATCGACTCGATGCACTCACGGATGGCGAGATACGTACGTTCGTACGTGTCGCGCCCCGACCCGATGGGGTCGGGGATCTCGCCGTGGCGGTGATCGGAGAAATTGGTCAAGAGGAAGGTGTACTCCAGCGCGTCCGGGTCGAGCGCTCCCACCGTGTCGCGATGGCGGACTCCCATGGTCACGATCAAGTCGGCCTCGCGCACCATGGCCCGGTCGACGATGCGCGCGCGGTGCGACGAAAGGTCGAGCCCGTGCGCACTCGCAACCTCGACCGAGAGCGTGGAGGCCGGGCTTCCCTCCAGAGCCGAGGTCCCGGCCGAAGCGACTTCGACGTCGAAGCCCACCCGTGCGGGAAGCATCCGGCCGGCGATCGCCTCCGCGAGCGGACTCCTGCAGGTGTTACCGGAGCAGACGAATAGAATTCTCTTCACGAATCGGCCTTCCCGGAAGGGATACCTTGGGGCCGCACCCGGGTCGGGGCGCGTTCCCGAACCGCGCCATGACGCCGCGCGAGGCGACCGCAACGATACAAACAACCCGTTGACTTTGCAACGGATTCCGACTAATAGCAGGGAAACCTACGGGGCCCTTTTTCGCCTGGGAGGCATCCTTGAGACTATCTGCACGATGGGTCGCGCTCGCGCTGTGCGTGGTCGAGTTGGGGGCGGTCGCCGCGGCGAGCGCCGAGCCGATCATAAAGCCCCGCAAGTACCACGGACCCATACCGCAATCGATGGCTTGGCTGCGCGTCGGGTTCATGGGCGATGCGTCGAACGAGGAGATGAACACCTACCTCGACGGGCTCATCCAGCCGCCGTTCACCCACGACACCGAGGACTTCGGCACCGCGCTCGTGTTCGACGCGGGGTACGCGCGCAAACCGCACCCGCAGTTCGCCTTCCGCTTGAACGCCTCGATGGCGTTCCTGAGCTCGACCAGCACCGGCAACAAGCCCACCGACGACGCCGATTCGCTGCTGACCGTCGTCGACTATTCGCGCGACTTCAAGTCCGACCTGATCGTACTCGAAGCCTCGGGGATGTACTTCTTCTCCGACGCCGCCGTCAAAGAGTTCCAGTCGTACATCGGCGGCGGATTCAGCCTCGGCATCCCGCACGAGTCCTTCGAGGAGACCCAGATCGACATCGACACCGGCGAAGTCTTCCGGACCATCGAGACGTCCGAGTGGGGGTTTTCCGCCGGCGTGCACGCCGTGCTCGGGGCGATCTACTATCTCACCAACACTTGGGGCATCACGACCGAAGGACGTCTGCAATTGATGGAAGGCAAGTACGACCAGCTGCAGGCGCCCGACGAGAACGGGGTGCCCGAAGACGTGAGCTTCGTGATCGACTACTCGGGTTTCTACGTGACGGTCGGGGTGCTGTGGGGCTTCTAGACGCGGGAGCGTCGATGCGAGCATGATTCACTCCGTGATCGTGCGTGCCGCCAAGGGACGCGTCACCGAAGACGCCGTCGTCTTTCCCGTCTATTCGGAAACCAAACGCCTCTCGGCGCTGGCCGCGCGCGTCGACCGGAGCCTGGGCGGTGCCGCGGCCGCGGTCCTCTCGTCGGGCTCGTTCCGCGGCGAGCGGGGCGAGACGCGCATCGTCACCGTGAAGCGCGGGCGCCGATGGGCGCACGCGGTCGTGGTCGGGCTGGGCGCGCGTGCCAAAGCCAACCCTGAAGAAACCGCCGACGCGCTGGGATCCGCCGCGCGCGCGCTCGCCGCGTTGCGTATCGGCAGCACGGCCCTCGTCGTCGACCAGGCTCTGGTGAAGGAAGCGCCCATCCCGGTCGAGCTGTTCGTGAACGCGGCCGTCAAGGGGTTCGTCCTCGCGACCCACGACGCCTCGCTTGGCGCGGGCTCGGCCTCCACCCTGCGCCGACTTTCCATCGTGTCCGACCTGCCGACCCGCGGCACGGGCGGGATCGCGCGCCGCGCGCACGATCTGTGCAAACTCACCGCGCGCGTACGCGACTGGGTGAATACGCCGGCCAATCAGATGACGCCGACCCGGCTGGCGGCCGAATGCCGCAAGCTGTGCGCAGAACACGACGTGGCATGCCGCGTGTGGTCGCGAACGGAGATCGAGCGCGCGCGCATGGGCGCGGTGCTGGCAGTCGCATCCGGCAGCCGCGAACAGCCCCGCTTCGTGGTCGCGCACTATAACGTGGAGAAGAAGTCGCTGCCGCTGGTGTGCCTGGTCGGCAAGGGCGTCACGTTCGACTCGGGCGGCGTCTCCATCAAGCCCTGGGAGAAGATGCACGAGATGAAGGGCGACATGGCGGGCGGGGCGGCCGTGATCGCCGCAACCGCCGCCGCGGCCGCGCTCGCGCTGCCCGTGCGCGTGGTGGCGTTGG
>DASPGK010000241.1:0-3697 GCA_035620655.1 Candidatus Krumholzibacteriia bacterium | reverse complement strand
GGCGCCGGTATGCGCCTTGCAGTTCTCCGGGCGTCATGCCCCCCAAACTCGACAACCGGGTCATCGCTCGTTATTTGGACGGGACGCTGGTGCGCGGAACCACCTTCGACTTCGCGCCCACCAAGACCAGCTTCCACGTCGACGACGGCCACGGCACGCGCGAGATCGACGTCGGCGACTTGAAGGCGTTGTTCTTCGTGCGCGACTTCGAAGGCGACTCCGGCTACCACGAGAAGAAAGGGTTCTTCTCCACCTACCCGCACGGCAAGAAGGTGATGGTCGAGTTCCTCGACGGCGAGGTTCTCTTCGGCTACACGCTGAGCTACTCGTCGCGGGGTGTCGGGTTCTTCGTCTTCCCGGGCGACCCCGACAGCAACAACGAGAAGGTCTTCATCGTGCACGGTGCCACCAAGCGCGTGAAGCTCCGCACGGCCGGCGGCCAGCCCGACTTCCCCTACGCGCGCTAGGCGCGCCCTTCGGATTCCCTCGGTTTGACACGCACGACGACCGGCGGCTATCATCCCGCCCGTCGACCATGCGCCATCGTGTGTTTCCAATTCTACTGCTCGCGATAGCGGCCCTGGCGGGCTGCCGCGACGCCGCTATTCAGCACTACAACCTCGGCATCGACGCGCTCGAGCGCGGCGACACCACCACCGCGGTCTCCGAGTTCGAGCGCTCGATCGCGCAGCGCTTCGAGGATCCCGACGCGCACATGAACCTGGGAGTCGCTCTGCTCGGCCGCGGCGACGCCGAACGCGCTCTCTCCGAGTTCCAGATCGCCGCGCGCTACACCCCCGACGACGTCGACCTGCACGTCAACATGGCGGAGGCCTACCGCGCCCTCGGCCGCACCCAAGCCGCGCGCACCGAATACGAGTGGGCGCTCAAGCGCGCGCCCGAAAACGTGGCGGCGCTATCGGGCTACGGACGATTGCTGATGGACGGCGGCTCGATGGAGGCGGCGCACGGCCAGTTCGTCAAGGCGCTCGCCGCCGACCCCGGGCACGCGCCCACCATGTTCCACATGGGCTGGCTCTACCTACAAACCGGCCGCCCCACGGAGGCGACGCACTACTTCCTGCGCGGGCTGCAGATCGCGCCCAAGGCACTCTACGGGCGCTTGGGCTTGGCCGAGGCGTACCAGGTGCGCGGAATGGATGCGGAGGCGCTGACGGAATTCCAGAAGGCGTACGTGGCCGATTCGACGAGCGTCGAGGCGATGGTTGGAATCGGCAAGTGTCAAACGCGCACGGGAAACTACGCGGTCGCCGAACGCATCCTCGAGAAAGCGAACGTCCGCGCTCCCGACGACCCGCGCGTGCTGACCCTGCTGGCCGACGTCTACCTCCATCGCGACCGCCGCGCCGAAGCGGTGGCGTACTATCGGCGCGCCATCCAGATCGACGAGAACAACGCCGACGCGTACTTGGGTCTCGGCACCGCGCTCGAGGCCGCGGGCGAGCTGGACGCCGCCGAAGAGGCGCTCCAGTCCGCGCTGCTGCACGCCCCCAAGAACGCCGCGGTCATGTATCGACTGGGTATGGTGTACCTGGACAAGAATGAGAAGACGCGTGCACGCGCCTATTTCGAGATGGCGATGGACGCGGTCGGCAACGACGCCGCCCTCAAGACCAACATCCGCACCGGCCTCGACGAATCGCGCTGAGTCAGTCGTCCTTTTCGACGTGGTTGCCGCGGTAGAGCTTCGGGCTCGACGTTCGCAGCAAGCCCTTGTCGATGCGAACGTCCACGCGCACCAGCCCACCCGGGCGCACGTACGTCTCTCCCAAGTCCAGCACGGCATTGAGCGGCGCGGGATCGAACGAATCCCGAAACGTATCCGGATCCTGATTGCGCAAGACGAGAGAGCACCGGCGCGTTCCGGCCGGCACCTGGACGTCGAAGTCCGCGAGCTCGGTGTCGTTCTTGAGCTGCTTGTCGTGCCCGAGGTAGATGGTCTTGTCGGTGGTGGTGTCGATCGCGGTGTACTTCACGACACCGTCGACGACGAACTCGACCACGATGGCATTCGACGCCACCTTTTCGTCCCAGTGCTTCTTCTTGTCGATCGTGATCTTGCTCGACACGTTGCGGTCCTCGAACTTGATGGACACCGTCCCCACGCCGACCGGGTCCGCGGGGGGCACCCCGGCCCCGGAAACCACCGCCTGCGCCGGGGGAGACGGGGGAATGGAGTCCGAAAAGACGATCGATTCGACGACACTGCGGTGGATCTTGATGGGCGCGCCGACGCTCAGGCGAATGGTCAGGGTGTCCCCCTCCACGCGCATCAGGCGGCCCTTGAGGGTGGAGCCGTCCTTGAGCCGGACCACTTCTCCGGGGACGATGGCCGGCAGCAGCAGCGCCAGCACCGCGATCCCCAGGGAGCGCCCGGCCGAGCGTGGAAACCGTTTCGTGAACACCGCTAACCTCCGCGATCGGGGTAAGGAACGCCGCCGGCATGATAACGGGAGGTCCGGAAGCGGTACAAGGCGAATGCGCCCGGCTCGGGGACGAACCGGGATTTTCGCGTAGCGACGCCACAAACCTCGACAGCGACGGCCGCGCTGTGGTACAATTCGACCATCAATTCAACCACGGGACCTCCGTGAGACCCCCGGGGAACGGTGCACCGCCCGGGGCGACGATGGAGCGTTCCGTTCGTGATCGATCCGAATGACCGTATTCGCATCTTCGACATAGCATCCATAGGAGGTCGATCCCTCATGAAGCGGTCCCAGTTATTCGTATTCGTGTTGCTCGTTCTCGCCGCCGTGCCGGCGTGGGCCCAGGGTCCCACCGCCGCCAAGGCCGTGACGGGCATGGAAGACGGCGTCACCACCATCGCGATTACCGTCGCGTCCAAGGGTGACGAGGTCTACGGCGTCAACATCAAGGGCGCGAAGTTGGAAGACATTCGCGCGCCCAAGGGTTGGGTCGGCATCTCGTCCGGTTCGAGCGTCATGTTCCGCACCGGCGAGAATCCGGTGAAGTCGGGCAACTCGCTCGCCTTCAAGCTCATGACCACGGATCCGTCAGCCACGATGACGGTCTCCTTCCGCGGCAAGGACGACTCGGTCGGCCAGCCGGTCAATCTCTAGCATAGGGGCCAGGGTCCCGCACGAGCGGCGCGGCGGCGAAGCAATTCGTCACCGCGCCGCGAGTTTTTGGGGGGATGAAATCGTCGGACGGCCGTGTCGAGTGTGATCGACGCTTCCCCGGGGCCCCGCACCCGCCTATATTACGGGCGCCGCCTACCCCGCGGGCACGGCTGGAGCCCGACACATGCCGCTGAACGCGCCCTATCGTCTGCCCATCCTCGCGCTCGGCTGCGCGACCGCGATGCTTTCGTGCTCGGGCGGAGCGCGCGACGCCGCCGACCCGGTCGCGCGCGCGCAATCCCATCTCACCTCCGGCGACGCCGCCTCCGCCACCGCCGTGCTCGAAACCGGCGGAGCGCGCGACGCGGTCGACCCGGCCGCGGCGTGCCTGCTGGGACGTCTTTATCGCGAGCGCGGCACCATACAGGGACGACTCCTGTCGCAGGGAGTGCTCGAAACCGCGCGCGCGCGCCACCCCGACGACCTCGACGTCGTCTTGGAGCTGGCCAAGACCAACTTCGCGCAGGGCTTCTACCCCGACGCGGTCCGTGCCCTTCGCAAGGTACTCGCGCAAGATCCCGCGCGGTGCGACG
>DASPGK010000240.1:0-3978 GCA_035620655.1 Candidatus Krumholzibacteriia bacterium | reverse complement strand
GCGCGCCGCGGGCCACGGTTTCTTCATCCAGCCCACCGTGTTCGGCGACGTGCCGCCCGATGCCACCATCTCGCAAGAAGAAATCTTCGGCCCCGTGCTGGCGCTGATTCGCGCCCAGAACTTCGACGATGCCCTCGCGATCGCCAACAACACTGAGTTCGGGTTGACGGGTGCGGTGTACTCCAACAATCGCGAGCACATCGAGCGCGCGCGCCGCGAGTTCCACGTCGGTAATCTGTACTTCAATCGGAAGTGCACCGGCGCGCTGGTGGGCGTGCACCCGTTCGGCGGGTTCAACATGTCCGGGACCGACAGCAAGGCGGGCGGTCGCGACTATCTGCTGTTGTTCACGCAGGCCAAGACGACGTCGGAAAAGATCCGGTGAGCGAAGCCGGGGCGGGCCGCCGTCGCGCGGCGTGGGTCGCGATTCTCGCCGTCGCCGCACTCGCGAGGCTCGTCTTCGCCGGTGCGGTAGTGGGGTGGGACACCCCGCCCAAGGCCGACGAAGCCGACTACCACGCCATCGCGGTCAACCTCCTCGAAGGCGACGGCTTCGTCTCCTTCGAGGGAACCCCGACCGCCCGCCGCCCGCCCGGTTATCCCGTGTTCCTCGCCGCGGTCTACGCGATCGCGGGCGAGAGCCCGCGCGCCGGCCGGGTCGTGCAGGTGATCCTGGGCGTGGTGGTGGTGGCACTCACGGGCCTTCTCGCCCGCCGTTATTTCGGCGAATCCATCGCACTGCTCGCGGCCGGACTTTCTGCGATCAATCCCTTTCTCATCTTCATCTCGGGCTACCTGCTGACCGAGAACCTGTACATGGTGCTGTTGCTCGCCGCACTCGTGACCGCGCGCGATCCGCGCACGCTGGCGGCATCGCACGCGCGCGCGGCGGCGACCGGTGTCATCCTCGCCCTGGCTACGCTCGCGCGTCCCACCGGGCTCCCCATGCTCGAGTGGGTGCTGGCCGCGTTGCTCGCGCTTTCGGGTGTCGCGTGGCGCGCGCGTCTGGTGCGGGGCGCGCTCGCGGCCGCCGCCTTCGCACTCGTCGTCCTGCCGTGGTACGCGCGCAACGCGTCGGTGGTCGGCGGCTGGGTATTGACGACCCACGGCGGCATCACCTTCCTGCAGGGCAATAACGAGAAGGTCGCGAGCGTCCCGCAGTGGCGCGGCGGCGCGGCGCCCTTGGAAGTGTTGCCGCGCTTCGACGAGATGGCGGGGCTCGACGAGTTTACGCGCGATCGCCTGGCGTTCGAGTTGGGGTACCACTACGTGCAAACCCACGCCAACGACGTACCGGAGTTGGTGTTCTGGAAGATGGTGCGATTCTGGCGCCTGCACAGCGACATGGGCCTGAGCGGTGTGAAGAGCGGATGGTGGTGGAGCAAGAACTCGACGCTGGGCCGCCTCGCCGCCGACATCGACGTGGGCTTCGCGTACGCGATCGTGGCGGTTCCGTTGTTCGTACTGGGCGTAGTCGTCACCTTCCGGCGCTGGCGCGAGCTCTCGCTCCTGCTCGGCGTGGTGGCGGTGCACACGGCGGTCGCGATGGTGTTCTACGGGTCGCTGCGTTCGCGCATTCCCGTCGAGCCGGTGATGTGCGTGCTGGCGGCGGTGGCGTTGGCCGCGATCGTGGGTCGTGTCCGCGCGCGCGGCGGCCGCGTGGCGACCGCGCCGGGGTAGGCTAGATACCGACCGCGAGCGAGACGCGGTGGGTGCGCCCGAAGGCGTCTTCTTCGTCGAGGGTCGCGCCGTAGTGGAGCGTCAATCGGTTCGAGAGCGCGCGCACGCTGGCGCCGAACGACGGCACCGTGCGCGATTCGCCGGCCGACAGCCACGCGATACCGCCCCGCAGCGCCAAGTGATCGAGGAAGTACTCGCTCTCGACGCCCAAGGACGCGCGCGACCACCCGCCGTAGCTGCGCACGACGTCGCCTTCCACCGCGAATCGCTTCGCGCGCTGCCACGCGAGCCCGACCACGTACTGCGGCTCCTTCTCGTAGTCGCGCCCGTCGTCGTAGCTGTAGCGCGAGAACGCATCGCGCGCGACCAGCGCCATCGACCACGCGCGCGAGAGCGACAGCATCCCCGATATGTCGAAGCTGGTCCCCCACGCGTCGAAGCCGGGCACACCGCTCGAGGACATGAACGCCGTCGCGGCCAACCCGAACGACACCAGCGGCTCGGGTGTCAGCGCGTACGCGACGCGCAGGTAATTCTCGCTGTACGACTCGCCTCCCACCACGTCCGCGGACAGATTGGTGAACATCGCGCCGGCCGCGTGGCGCGCCGCACCGTTCTCGTGGCGTTCGCGCGAAAGCGGCATGGTGAACACGATCTGCGATTGGCCGGCCGAGACGCCTTCGATCAGTTGGAGGTACGACGCCCCCGCCGAGCGCGGGGCAATGCCGAGGCCCGCGGGATTCCAGTCGACCGCACTCTCGTCGTCGACCCGGGCGACGAACGCGCCCGCCATGCCCCAGCCGCGCGCGCCGTACGCGGGCAGTCGAAACGCGCCGCCGGGCGACGACTCCGCCCGCGCGCGGGCCGGAACCAGCCCCGCGCACAGTGCCACCAGCACGAATAGTCGCGCGCGTGTGGTCATGGCGCATCCGGGTCGTAGAGGAACACTTCACGAAACACGTCGTGCGTGCCGTCCGGGTAGTCGAGCGACGCGACCGCGACCAGCGGGCCCTTCTTGACACTCTTCCCGCTCCCGTTAGTACCGTCCCACGCGAAGGCGTAGAACTGCCGGGCCCCGTTGTCTTCCAATACGATCACCAAGTCGCCGGTCAGATCGAACAGTCGGAGCGTGCAGCGGCTCGCGGTGCCGTTGGCGTTGACGTCGAACGCGTCGCCGGGGCCGAAGGGCGCGGGGGCGAAGAAACCGGCACCGGTGTCGAAGTCGACCGTCACCGTGTTGGAAGGCGGACTCGCGTTGAAGGCGGCGTCGCGCAAGACCGCCACCAGGTCGTTGCGGCCGGGTACCAGCGCAACCTCGACCTCGAAGTCGTCGCTCACGAACGTCGACACCGAGTCGACCAGCGCGCCGTTGCGGTACACGCGCACGAAGGACGCGTCGCCGCCGTCGTCGGCGCGCCCCGTGAGCGGATACCGGCTGGTCTTCCAGCTCCCGCCGACGAAGGGGTCGAGCACGGGGGCGGGGGGTGCCGTCGCGTCGCTGCGGAAATTGAAGAAGGACTCGACCGCGCGCCCGAATACGTCGACGGCGCGAAAGTCCACGCGGTGCGCACCTTCGGTGGGGAAGGAATCGGCGAGCGGCACCGAGAAGCCCAGCGTGTCGCCGGAGAGCCAGGTCGACACCACCGGCTGGTAGGGCCGCGTGTCCGCGTAACGGACCAGGAGCGAGTCGACGCCGCGCTTGTCGAAGGCGTAGCCGCGCAGGCTGTCCGGCACCGTGCTCACCGACGCGTTCTCGGAGAGGCTCGTGATCTCGACGTCGGGCGCGCGCGTGTCGACGTCGAACAGGTAGGTCGAGGTGGCGGTGTAACCGGCGACGTCGTTCAAGGTCAGCGTCACGCGATACTCGCCGTCCGGGGGAACGGCGGCCTCCGCGGTCGCGTTCCACGACAGCACGTACGCGCCGCTGGCACCGGTGTAGGGCGGTGTGGTCGTGAGCGAGACGGGTGTGAACGCGGCGCCGCTCGGGTAGGCGAACGTGCTGCGCAGCTCGTCGGGCACGCGCCCCGGAAACACCGGCGAGGCGTCGGCGATCGCGAACGAAAAACTCACCGACGCCGTCGAGCCGGGCGCACCCGGCGCGTACGGGTTCGGGAGCACGCTCACGATCTGCACCGTGGGCCGGGTCACGTCGACGAAGACGGGCAGGGACTTGACGGAATCCGGATTGGCGGCGCCGCGCGCGAACAGCGTCACGACGTAGGCGCCCTCGGTCGCGAGCGAGCCGTCCCAACGCCGCCCCTTCCAGTAGAAAACGTGCGGACCGCCCGTTAACTGGGC
>DASPGK010000239.1:0-2851 GCA_035620655.1 Candidatus Krumholzibacteriia bacterium | reverse complement strand
GGTTTGACCGGCCGCGAAGCGCCCATTATAATGGAGTCCTTTCGCGCGCGCCACGGCGCAGGCGCAGTACAAGGGCCCGGCCGTACCGCCCCACGGTCATACCGACGCATCCCACCCATTGAGGTACACAGTGCGCATCCGTCGTTCGTTCGCCTGGATTCCGCTCGTCGTCGCGATGACTCATTCCGCAGCCTGGGCCCAGTACCAGCTCGAGAATGCGTTCCCCAACCTGTCGTTCGACACCGCGGTCGACATCCAGGCACTCGGGTCGATCAACTCCCAGAACCGCCTCTACGTGGCCGAGAAGCGGGGCGTGATCTACACCTTCCCCGAGGACATCCAAGTCGATCCCGGGCAGCGCACCGTGTTCCTGGACCTGACGACCAAGGCGAACGATTCCGGCGAGGCCGGCTTGCTGGGACTCGCGCTTCATCCCAACTTCGAGACCAACCGGTACTTCTTCGTCTACTACGTGACGGGATTTCCGTACCGCAACATCGTCGCGCGTTACCGGGCCACCGCCGACTTCTCGGCCGCCGACCCGCAAAGCGAGCTCATTCTGATCGACGAGCCCAAGAACACCCTGTTCCACAACGGGGGTCAACTCGCGTTCGGCCCCGGCAACCTCCTGTACATCGCGATGGGCGACGACACGCAATCGTCGAACGGGCAGGACCTCACCGACCTGTTCGGGTCCATCCTGCGCATCGCGCCCAATGTCGCGGGCGACAGTCCCGCGTATACCATTCCCAACGGAAATCCCTTCAAGGGCAACCCCAGCGGATCTCGCGAGGAGATCTTCGCGTACGGTTTCCGCAATCCGTGGCGTTTCTCGATCGACCCCGGGACCGGCGACGTGTGGGTCGCGGACGTCGGCGAGAACACCTACGAAGAGGTCGACCTCGTCGAGAGCGGCGGCAATTACGGCTGGCCGCTGATGGAGGGACCCGATTGCTTCCAACCCGCTTCGTGCGACACCGCGGGCAAGGGCCTCTCGCTCCCCATCGAGTCGTACACGCATGGCGAAGGCAGTGCCGTGATCGGCGGCCACGTCTACCATGGGACGCGGTTGCCCGAACTCGAGGGTCTCTACGTGTTCGGCGACTTCAGCGGCGCGGTGTGGACGTTGAGCTACGACGGCGTCAACCCGCCCGTGCGCAGCGACCTCGCGACCACCGGGTCGCTGCTCTTGACGATCGGAGTCGGCAACATGCCCAAGCGCGATGTGTATCTCTCGTCGTTCGACGGGTCGATCTATCGCGTGTCGCGCGTCGTCACCGACACCGGGCGCGCGCCGGACGCGGCCGGCAACCGCCTGCTCGGCAATTTCCCCAACCCGTTCAACCCCGCCACCACCATCCGCTACCAGCTCGCGCAGCCGGGCCGCGTGGCCGTCGAGATTCTCGCGGTGGACGGGTCGCGCGTGAGGATGCTGGAGCAGGGCTCGCGCGACGCCGGTGCCCACGACCTCACGTGGCGCGGCGAAACCGACGCGGGCGGGAGGGCGGCCAGCGGGGTCTACTTTTATCGCCTGCTCCTCGACGGGGTCGCCCGGGACACCGCGCGCATGGTGCTGGTCCAGTAAGCCGCCGTTTCGGTTGACAGGCGCGCCGCCAGCCGCGAATCTTAAGACCAGCGAGTCGCCGCCCCGACTGCACCACCCCGTAGAGAGGCAAGCTTGGCATGAACCCATCGCGTAACTTCGTTTGCGGAATTATTGCATTGGGGCTCCCTTTGTTCGCGCAAGACGCGAGCGCCGTGCGCTACGCGGAGCGCCCGCTGCTTTGGAATCGCACCGCCGTGTCGGGCTATGCGGGGGCGGGATATCCCGTGGGCAATTTCGCGAGCGACGACTTGGACTACGACGGAGCCCACGAGGCCAACTGGCCCCTCGACTGGTCGGTCGAGGTGGAGCACTTCGTGGGTCGAACCTGGTCCCTGGGGTTTTCCGCGGCGTACACGACCTACGAGGACAAGGATTTCCCAGAACTCGAGACCAACCTCAACACGTATTCTGGATTCCTTCGCATCGTCGTCCCCAGCGGCACCGATATTCGCCCGTACTTTCGCGCGGGCATGGGCGCAATGCAGCTCGAATCCGAGGTAGATGGGGCATTCCGCTTCGACGCCGAATACGTCTTCTCGTTCCAAGCCGGCGCGGGACTCTTGTGGCTCCCGCAACGTTGGCTCGGCTTGAACCTTCAGGCTCTCTACTACTATGGCTCGACGGAGGACGCGTACTACGGTCCCGACGCGTCCGTGTATTTCGAAGAAGACGTTCCCATAGCCGTCGGCTACGACACCACGTACTTCGTATTTGCCGCCGGTGTGAGTCTGTTTTTCCCCTGATCGAAGCGCCGCGCTACGGCGCTGGCTACGTTCCCGCGACGATGGCCGCCAGCCCCGCGAACATCGCGAGCTTGAGCAGCCGGCTCACGCGCGCGAAGCGGCGCGCGTCGCGCGCTTGCGTCGCCGTGACGGCACCCGCGACGAGCGCCGGTACCACCAGGCCCAGCATGATCCACGCGTACGCGGGTCGATAGACCCCGAGCACCGCCGGCAACGGCAGCGCAACCGCGACCAGCATCATCGCGGTCGACGCGACGCGCGCCGCCCGGTGACGCCCCGCGATCACCGCCAGCGTGCGCGCGCCCGCGGCGCGGTCGCCCTCCACGTCTTCCGCCCCCTTGACGAGTTCGCGACACAGCACGAACGCGAACGCAATCGCCATGGGAAGCACCGAGAGCTCCGGGCGGCCGGCCACCATCGCCCCCCCGAAGAGCGCGCTGGCCGAGATCGCGGCCACCGCGAGGTTACCGGCGGGCCACACCCGCTTGAGCCAGCGCGCGTA
>DASPGK010000238.1:0-4987 GCA_035620655.1 Candidatus Krumholzibacteriia bacterium | reverse complement strand
GGACCGTACTATCCGTACTATGGGCCCGGATGGTCTTTCTCGATCGGCTGGGGTTGGGGCTGGGGATGGTGGGGCGGCTACTACTGCTCGGGCTGGTATGCGCCGTGCGGGTGGGGCTACGGCTATGACGGCTACTACGGCTCCGGCTCGTACGCGTACCCGGAGAAATTCAAGGCCAAGTACAAGTCCGAATCGGCGTCGACTCTGACCGGGACGCGCGCCGTCGCCGAGAAGCGCGACGGCTCACTGCGCATCGCATCGAAGGACGTCCAGCAGTCGCTTTCGCGCCCCGCGCAGTCGTCCGTCCGCTCGAAGACCGGGACCGCCACGCGTACGACTTTCGGATCGGGCAAGAGCCGAGGCGCCATCGATGCCTCGCCGCGCGTGAAGACGTCGATCGGCGGCCGGAGCTCGGGGCAGGCGAAGTGGGGCACGACGCGCGGCGGCGCCGCACGGGGCAGCGCCACGACACCCCGCGTCCGGTCGACCGGATCGTCCCGCAAAGGCGTGGCCGACGTGCAGCGCGGAGGCGGCGGATACAAGTCGCGCAGCGTTGCGCCCGGAACCCGGGGCTCGTCGCGGCCCAGCGGAGGCCGCGTGGGTTCGTCGCCGTCGTCCGCACCGCGCGCGAAGTCAACGCCGTCGCGCTCCTACAGCGCACCGTCGTCCCGCGGCGGATCGATGAAGGGCTCCGCGCCTCGATCGGCGCCGAGCGGCGGATCGCGGGGAGGGTCCCGGGGGCGCGGCAAGTAGCGCAGGTTCCAGTCATCATGCAAAAAGAGAAGGCCTCCCGGATCGGGAGGCCTTCGTCGTTCCATGCCGTAAACGCGTCCGTGGCGGACGCGCTGTCGGTTCTTACAGGGTCTTGTAGCTCTTGACGTCGAGGTACTTCACGCCGTCGACCTTCTTCACGAGGGTCGCGATCTCGACGTTCTTGGCCGCCTTGTCGTTGCGCAGGCTCGACACGCGATCGCTGTTCCACAGCGGATACACCTTGCCATCCGCCGTCTTGAACATCGGGGCGCACTCGGCAGTCGCGCCGATGCCGCAGTGACCGCACTCGTAGGTGCCGGTCAACACGACGCGCTTGCTCTCGCGATACGGGACTTGGTCGACCGCCGCGGCCGCCGTCTTGGTCGACTTCTCGCACGAACCCGACGCACCGGCCGTCTTGGCCGCCGCCGACTTGTCGCACGAGCCGCCCGCGCCCGCGGTCTTCACCGCAGCCGACTTGTCGCACGCACCCGCCGCCGACGCGGCGCTGGCCGACTTGGACTCGCAGCAGCTTCCGCTGCCCGCAGCCACCGTCGAGCCGCTGACACCCGCCGCGAACGCGGCCGTGTTCAGCACGGGCGCCGCACCCGGTGCAACCACCGCGGATTTGATCATCGACTTATGGACGTTGCCGGCGGTCGTCGTCTTGGCATCCTTCGCGCAACACGACGCCGACGCCGTCTTGACCGATGCGGTCGTGGCCGACGCCTTGGTGGCGTCTTTGGAACAATCCGACGACGAGGTCGTCGCCGCCGCGGTCTTGGTCGCCTTGTCACACGCGAACGCAAGTCCGGCGTCGCCGGCTCCGACGAGTGCCGCGGCCACACCGAATGCAGCTACGGTTCCGAGCGTCATAATCTTCCGTGTCATTTCCAACGCCTCCTGAAGGTGGTCGATTCGGGGTGAACCCGGTTGCGGGCCACCCAATGATCATCCAAAGCGGGGCGGCCGTCAAGCGGCCGGGTGCAACTTCTACACCGTCCCCGGCCGATGGTTCTCACAAAATTCGGACGGTCTCTCCGGCAGTGAACCGTTTCCCCTCCCGCGTCACCCGGCAGGCCTCCATGTGGGCGTCGTGCTCGAAGCACAGCAACCACTTGCCCGCTTCGGCCCGCTCCAGGAGGGCCGCCTTCTCCTCCATCGCCGTGACCGGATAGAGGTCGTAACTCATGACGTAGGGGGTGGGAATATGATGATGGGTCGGAAACAGGTCGCCGCAGAAGAAGAGCGATCCCACCCCTCCTCCGATGACTGGGAGCTGCTGGCCCGGCGTGTGTCCGTCGAAGACCAGCAGGTCGAACCCGGGTGAGAGCGACCAGGGGCCGTCGTAGAGCCGCAACACCTTCTCGCGTTCCAACACGCGAATGCGGTCGTCGTAATAGCTCGCGCGATCGCGCGGGTTGGGTGAGAGCGCGTGCTTCCACTGGCTCGTCTGCAAATGATGAACCGCGCGCGGAAAAACCAGCCGCCAGTCATCCCCGTCGCGCTCGACGATGCCGGCTCCGTGGTCGAAATGGAGGTGGGTCAGGAGCACGTCGGTGACCTCCGCGGGCTCCACACCGTGCGCGCGAATCGCGTCGGTCAGGTGGTCGGTGTCTTCGAACGCATAGATCTGCCGGTTCTTCTCGCTGTGGCCACCGCCCGCGCCCACGTCGACCACCACCGTCTTGCCGTGCCCCTGCACCAGCAGGGTGCGCATCACCATGGGCACGCGGTTGTACGAATCGGGGGGGAGCAGGCGCTCCCACATGGTCTTCGGCACGACACCGAACATCGCGCCGCCGTCCAAACCGAATCGCCCCGCGATGCACGTGCGAACGTTCCAATCGCCGAAACGCATGCACGCACTATATCACGGTGCGCAAACGGCCGGCAAACGCAGGGGTCTACGCGCGCTCGATCTGCACCGCGGTCCCGTATACGAGCAACTCGGAGGCACCTTGGGAGATGTCAGTCGACGAGAATCGCATGCCCACGATGGCGTTGGCGCCCATGCGCGCAGCCTCCTCGCGCATACGATCGAGCGCCTGCTCGCGTGACTCCGCGAGCAGCTTGGTGTATTCGTGGATCTCGCCGCCGACCAGGTTCTTGAAGGAGGCGAGGATGTCCTTTCCAACGTGTCGAGCGCGCACCGAACTGCCTTGGACGAGTCCGAACACCTGCGTCACGCGGTGTCCCGGCACGTCGTCGGTGGTCACGACGATCATCGCTCGACCTCCTTGTAGGGATCGCTCTTGTGCTCGTGGTAGCGCTCGCGCGCGACCGAAATGAAGATCACGACCAGGCCGCCCAAGATCAGCATCACGCTGATGCCCTCGTAGGTCAGCAACTCCGGCGACGTGACGGCGCGAAATATCGCGTAGCCCAACACCGCGAGAACGCCGGCGATCAGTAGCACGAAGCCGACGCGGCGCTCGCTGCGACGATAGACACTCTCCCAATAGCCCTTCCAGAATTCGTCGTCGGGGGCGCGGAGCTTGAGCTCGTCGGTCATGCGTACGACGCGGCCCAGGGACGCGAGCTCGCGCCGGCACTCGTCGCACTCGCGCACGTGGGCCTGGTAGTGATCGGCTTCCTGCGCCGTGAGCTCACCGTCGAGCCAGCGCATGCCGTCGCTTTGATAGCGCGTGCAGGCCGGGGTCAAAACGCCTCCTCCTTGATAGGGCCTCGGCCCTCGATCTCTTCGACCAGTGCGCGCAGCGCCTGCCGGGCGTAGAACAGGCGCGACATCACGGTCCCGATCGGGATTTCCAGTATCTCCGCGATTTCCTTGTACGAATGATCCTTGAAGTTCTTCAGCACGATGATCTCCCGATGGTCGTCGGACAGACGCGCGACAGCCGAGCGCACGATGCGCCGGCGCTCGTCGCTCTCCATGTCGTCGAGCACCGTCGGTCGCGGCGACGCGATCTCGCGATGGGCGTTCTCGTCATCGATCGAGACCTCGACGCGCCCACGGCGCAGGAAATTGAGACAGTGGTTGCGCAGCACTCGGTACAACCACGGATAGAAGGGGCGCTCCTCATCGAAGCGAGCGCGCGCTTGGTAGACCTTGACGAAGGCCTCTTGCGACAGATCGCGGGCGTCCTCGGCGTTGCCCACGTATCCGTAGGCGACGAGATACGCATCCGTCATGTAGCGGCGGACCAGGGCTTCGTAGGCGCGTTTGTCGCCGCGCTTCCACCCGCGAATGATTTCGCGTTCGTTCTCGACGTTCAACGGGAGCTCCGGCAGTGCCGGCCCGGCCGCGGCGCGTAGACTGGCTTCCACGCGCTCGGTTACACGCGCGGCCCGGGCCAAATTCGGCGCAATCTTGCACGCGATTCTACGGCCGACCGAAACCCATTGCTACGAAAACAATTGCCATTTTTATTCTAGCGCGATGACGCCGGCGTGGGTTACCGTCTCCCCGCCGACCTCCCGCGCGCCCGCCGGGTGCGCGGTTCCCATTCCGAACCCCAGGAAGCGTCCATGACGACCGCCGTCCGCTCATTCCTCGACGCCCACGTCGCTCGCATCGAGCCACTCTCGCGCGACGTCAACCTCGCGTATTGGAGCGCGACCATCTCGGGGAAGCCCGAAGACTTCGAACGCTACGCACGGCTCGAGGTCGAGTTGCAGAAGGTCTACACGAGCGCGCGCGAGTTCGAAGAGGTGAAGGGGTGGCTGGCGGCCTCCGGCGTGGACGGTCTGGAGCGGCGACAACTCGACCTCCTGTATCGCGTGTACCTCCGCAACCAAATCGACCCCGCCCACATCGAAGAGATGACGCGCCTATCCAGCAAGATCGTGCAGTCGTTCGGAACCTATCGAGCGCACGTCGACGGGCGATCGCTGACGGGCAACGACGTGCGCAACGCGCTCAAGCAGAGCACCGACGCGGCCTATCGGAGGCGCGTGTGGGAGGCCGACAAGGCGGTCGGCCGCGAGGTGCGCGACGACCTCCTCCGATTGGTCCGGTTACGCAACGAGGTCGCGCGATCGCTCGGTTTCGCCGATTACTACGTCATGTCGCTCGAGCTGTCCGAACAGCAGGCGGATGACATGTCCGCGCTCTTCGACCGCCTCGACCTCGCCACGCGCGAACCGTTTGCGCGCGCCAAGGCGGAGATCGACGCGGCGCTGGCCCTTCGCTACGCGGTGCGGCCGGGGGACTTGCGCCCTTGGCACTACGAGGATCCGTTTTTTCAGGAAGCGCCGCGCGTCTTCGACG
>DASPGK010000237.1:0-8554 GCA_035620655.1 Candidatus Krumholzibacteriia bacterium | reverse complement strand
CTGCGAAACGGAAACTACGACATCTACGCGCAGCGCGTGAACGGAGCCGGCGTGCCCCAGTGGGCATCGGGGGGCGTTGCGATCTGCACCGACGGGGGCACGCAGCGGTTTCCGAGAATCGTGTCGGACGCTGCGGGCGGTGCGATCATTGCATGGTCGGACAACAGATACTTCACCTCCGACTTCTTCGCGCAGCGCATCAACGGTTCCGGCGTCGGCCAATGGGGGGTCAACGGCGTGCCGATGTTCGTCGACTTCTACCTCCAAGACTTTCTCGCCATGGCTCCGGATCAGGACGGAGGCGCGATACTCGCGTGGATCGACTATCAGTTCGCCGACCAGAGGATCATGGCCCAACAGGTCACTTCAGCCGGCGCCCTCTACTATCCGGTTGGAGTTGGGCTGGTAGTTTGCTCGGCACCGGGTGACAAGGGCGAGATCGTCATCGCAAGGGACGGGGCATACGGAGCAACCGTCGCGTGGACCGACACTCGAGGCGGCACGGACCTGCACCTGTATGCCCAGCGAATCACCGGCTCGGGAGCCCTATGGTGGCAGCCGGATGGTATCCCGATCTCGACCGTGAGCGGCACGGAAGACCTGGCAATCGCTTTTGACGGGGCCGGTGGTGCCGTCGTGTCGTGGAGCGACTACCGCAACGGCTTCGACGCCGACGTGTACGCACAACGTTTCAACGAACAAGGGTTGACATACTGGCCGGCGAATGGCGCGCTCGTGTGCTCGGCGCCGTCCCATCAGTGGGAAACCAGCGTGATACCCGACGGTGCCGGCGGGGCCATCGTCTCGTGGTTGGACTTGCGGGCCATGCCGTTCTACGCAGATATCTACGCGAATCGGGTAAACAGCTCGGGAGCGGTCACGTGGGCGTTCAACGGGATCCCGTTGTGCACAGCCATCGCCAATCAGCGCCGGCCGATTGTCGTAACGGACGGCGATGGCGGCGCGATCGTCGCGTGGGAGGACTTCCGATCCGGCAACAGCGACCTCCACGCGCAACGCGTCGAGAAGCGCGGGTACTGGGGACGGCCGGAGCCGTTCGCCGAGTCCGCGAGCGACGTGCCCGGCGACCAAGGAGGAAAGGTCGCCGTCAATTGGACAGCGAGCGGGCAGGACATCTACGATCAGCAAATCGTGACCCATTACTCCGTCTGGCGCGCTACCGACGTCGAGCCGGCGGCCGCGGCGATCGTTTCGAGCGCAGAGGAGATCGAGCCCGACTTTCAGGGTACCGCCTATCGCCGCGAGCTTGACGCGGCCGGCGACGAGTACTACTGGGAATGGGTGGGGAACCAGTCCGCCATCTATTCACCGCGCTACTCCTTCAGTGCCTCCACGCGCAGCGATTCGACCAGCCAGGGAAACGCGGATCACTTTTTTCAAGTCCTTGCGCACACCTGGAACAACTTCGTGCATTGGACCTCCAACGTCGTTAGCGGTCATTCCCTCGACAACCTCGCGCCGGCGGCACCGTTGCTATTGACCGCGCAACGCGTGGGTCGCGACGTGCATTTGCGCTGGAATCGAAGTATCGCTCCGGACGTGCGCGACTACTCGATCTATCGCGCGACCACGACGGGAGTGACGCCGGTGCCGGCCAACTTTATGGCCTCGGCCACGGATACCGTGCTCGTCGACGAGAGCACGCCGGTCTCGGCGCTCTACTACATTGTCACGGCGTACGACGTGCACGAGAACCAGAGTGATGCGTCAAACGAGGCCAACGTGGGTGCGTTGACGGGCAGCGGCGAAACGCCGTCAGTCCGTGCGCTCACCGTCCTGCAGAATTACCCCAACCCCTTCACCGGTTCCACGGAACTCGAGATCGGGTTGCCGGCCAGCGCGGACGTGTCGATTCAGGTCTACGACGTCGCGGGGCGCGTCGTGCGTGAAGAGCGGCTGGCGGGACGACCGGCGGGGTGGCAACGCATCGCGCTGGACGGACGAGGCCGGGACGGCAAGCCGCTCGCGAGCGGTGTGTACTTCTACCGCGTCACAGCGGCGGGCCAGACCGTGACCAAGAAAATGGTGATTGCGCGCTAGTAAAGGCCCACGAGGATCGCGAGCGCGCGCTAGTCCCCAATCAACGCCCGATGCAGGAAGGCGCGCGCGACCGTCCAGTCGCGCTTCGTCGTCGCCGGTGACGTCCCCATCACCTCGGCGGCCTCTTCGATCGAGAGCCCCCCGAAGAAGCGCAGCTCGACCACGCGCGCCTGGCGGGGCTCGAGTCGGGCGAGGTCGTCGAGGGCGGCGTCGAGATCGTCGAGGGCGACGTCGCGCGAAGGGCCGGAGACGGATCCGAGCATCTCGAACGACACGTGGATCGCCCCCTCGCCGCGCTTGGCGGCGCGCTTTCTCCGCGCGTGGTCGACCAGAATACGCCGCATCGCCTGGGCGGCGATGCCGAGGAAATGGGCGCGGTTCTGCCAAGTCACCTGGGTCTGATCGACGAGGCGCAGGAACGCTTCGTTCACGAGCGCCGTCGGCTGCAGGGTGTGGCCGACGCGCTCGCGGCTCAAATAGCTCGCAGCCAGCGAGCGCAACTGGTCGTAGACGAGCGGCGTGAGGACGTCGAGCGCCGTGCGATCCCCCTGCTGCCAGCGTATGAGTGTCGCGGTGATGTCGCGGGGTTGGGTAATGGGGGAACCTCCTAGTGCGACCGCGCCGACGCGTGGTCGCTCGCTACACCCGCGCAAGCTGGGTCGTTGATGGCGCCGACGAAGGCGACCGGCCACCCGGCGAAGCCGTGACGCGCCGCCGACATGGGCACCAACTCCGTGCCGCTCCGACCGTCGTGCAGGAACACGGGGCCGTCGATCGTGGACCGCGACGGAGCGAAGTTGGCCATGACCAGCAGCCGGCAAGGCGGGCCACCCGCGTTTCCCACCACGATCCGGCCGAGTGTCACCTGCCGAGCGCCGGGCACCGCGTTGGACAGTGAAACACGTGCGCCGGTTGCGTCGACAACCCGGGGAGTGAGGTCGAGCGGGTTTCCTTCGCAGCGCACGGCGTCGTCCTCTACCCATACAGCGGCGTAGCTCGTGGGGTTGGTGAACTCGATGCGGAACTCGGCGGCGCGGAATCCCGCCGCCGTGCGTCCGGCGAGATGGGCCACGACGTACAGCACCTTCAGTTGTCCCGCCGGAATCGTTACACACGGCGCCGTTCCCGCCGAGTCTTCGTAGACGCCGACGTACCCGTCGCCCGGCACGGAAGCGGGAATCGGTGCGGGGGGCGTGGCGACGATCTCGAGGCACATGCTTCGGCAGTAGTCGCAGTCATGAGCGCGGACCGCGATGAGATTGTCGCCGACGTGGAGATAAGGCGTGATGTCCATGAACGGCAGCAGCCTCGATTCGCAGTCGCGGTCGAACCAGACTTCCAGACCGTTCACCCAGATCGTCCAATCGTCGTCGACCGCACCCTGCATGAACGCGGCGCCCGGTTGCTCGCGCAGCGTGAACACCGAGCGGAACCACACGTCTTGCGACGGACCGACGGCCCCGAAGCAGCCGACCGAGTCCGCCCAGATGCCTTGCGCTTGCTCGAGTCCCGTCGGCCGTTCCTGCACCGCCGGCGCACGCCACGCTCGGTCGTCGAAGGCGATGTCGAAGTTCCATCCCGGCGGCGGGACCTCGTCCGTGCACGTCCACTGCTGCGCGTTGGTGGCCGCGAAAACGTCGAGACGCTCGCTCGCTTCGATCTCCGCGTACAGCGCGCGACAAACACTCTGGCAGTCGTGGGCGCGTACGGCGAGCAGGTTTTTTCCGGCGCGCAGGTAAGGCCTCACGTCGAAAGGAATCACGTCGGGCGCGAAGCATGAGTCCTGGTCGACCACGACGGGGTGACCGTTGAGCCATACCGAGGCGTCGTCGTCGACGTGAACGCGAAGCAGTGCCACGTTCGGGAGCGGCTCGTTCATCTCCCAGGTATGTCGAAACCACACGTCGGAAGGAGCGGACCCGCCGCACCCCACGGAGCGCGCCCAAATGGGCGCCCCGTGCGGCGCGTACTCCGCGTAGCCCGATCCCTCGGTCGGCGCTATCCAACGGGAATCGTCGAAAGCCGCATCGGTGTTCCAACCGGGCGCCGGCTCTCGATCGATGCACACCCAGTCCGACGCGTTCGTCGCCGCCAGGACGGTCGATGCACGCGCTTGCGCTGCATGCGGCAAAGGCGCCGCCGTGTTCGTCACAGACGCAGCCACCGCCGCTCCCGCGCGTCCCGGTTCGGTCGCCGGCGCGTCTTCTGCAGCGGCCAGGGCGCGCCGCGCCCACGCGGTTGCCTCGGCGACTCGCCCGCTCGAATGTTCCAGATCGACCAGCGCGGCGCACGCGGTCACCACGCCGAGCCGCGCGCGGTCGTTGTGGGCGTCCGTCTTCAGCACCGTTTCGCGAAGCCCCAACGAGCGCCGGAGACTCGCGTGCGCGGCCTCGCGCGCGCGCGCCGCCGACGTCGTCGACTGCACCCGACCCAGCCGCTCGTACGCCTCGGCGACGTCCAACGCCAGAGACTGATCCTCGGCCGCGTCCTCGAAGAGCGTGTCGAAGTAGCGTCCCGCGTTGGCGAGCACCAACTCGCGCATCGTCGCCGTCCCCGGCACGGTCAGCAACGCGTCGTGCAGATCGAACATGAGCGTTCCTGCGATGGATCGCACTTCGTCGAAGCGACGCTCGGCGACCGCTCGCTCGTGACGCGCGACCTGAACCTGCCAGAGCGCAGTAACGAGGCCGGCGATCAAGGCGATGACACCCGCGGCCGCGCCCGCGGCGGCGACGCGATTTCGGCGGATGAATTTGGATGCGCGATAACTCCATCGATCGGGACGGGCAAGAACCGGTTTCCCGGCGAGGAAGCGCTCGATGTCGCCGGCGAGCTGTTCGACGGACGGGTAGCGACGGACCGCGTCCACTTGCACCGCGCGCAGTACGATGGTATCCAAATCCCCGCGGAGCCTTTTCTTCTGCGAAGGAATTTCAACGGCGTCGCTCGGTCGTGCCGGCTGCCGCTCGAAGCTGCGCAGCATCGACGCCGTCGATTGCGTCGCCGTCGGCGCGTACGGTCGGCGGCCGGTCAACAGCTCGTAGAGCACAACACCCAGCGAGAAGACGTCGCTCGCGATGGTTGCGTCATCGCCGCGCACCTGCTCGGGACTCGCATACCCCGGCGTCATGGGCAGATGCACCGTGCGCGGCTCGAGCGCGGATGGATCGGTGTCGCTCTCCTCGGCGAAGATCTTCGCCACTCCGAAATCGAGGAGCTTCACTGTCCCGTCAGGAGTGACGAGGATGTTGCTCGGCTTCAGGTCGCGGTGGAGTACGAGCTTCTGGTGCGCGGACTGGACGGCGGCGCACACGTCGAGGAACAACCGTATGCGCTCTTCGACGCCCGCTTGCTTGGCGTTGCAGTAATCGAGGAGCGACGTGCCGACGACGTGCTCGAGGACGAGGTAGGGGAGACCGTCGGGTGTGGTCCCGCCGTCCAAGAGGTGGGCAATGTTCGCGTGCTCCAATCCGGCGAGGATCTTTCGCTCGCGGCGGAAGCGCCGAACCGATTCATCGGTCGCGAAGCCGCGCCGGATCACCTTGAGGGCGCCGGTCTGCTCGAATCCGCCCTCCGCGCGTTGGACCCGGTACACCGTCCCCATTCCGCCGCGCGCGATCGGCTCGATCACCCGCCACGCCCCGACACTCGTCCCCGTGAGGGCGTCCGAGGCGTCCGATCCGAGCTCAGCCTCGAGGTCCTCGGCCAGGGACTCGTCGATTCCCTTGAGCTGCATCGCCCTGGGGTCGAGGAAGCCGTCGGCCCCGTCGTGGTGGGCCAAGAGCGAGCGCACCTCGCCGGCGAGGGCGGGATCCCCCGCACACTCGCGCTCGACAACTCCCTCCCGATCCGCGGCGGCCAGTGCCTTACCGAAGATTTCGGCGATCCGCGCCCAGCGGGCGGTGTCCTCTCGGCCGGTCATGGGACGTCCATTATACCACCCGTCGTCCCTTGAATACGTCCCGGCGTGAGCCGATTTGAGCCCGTTTTGCGCGTTGGAAGAGGGCGTGGAAACATCAACCACGCAGAGGTATAGCTATGAACCGCATATTCCGCCGATCCACCTTGGTCGCCCTGTGCCTCGTTTGTCTATCCGCGGGTGAAACCCTCGCCGCGTCGAACCAGTACGTCGAGAGTTTCAACACGACGACGTACAAGGACGCCGCCAACACCACGGCCCTCTGGGACGTCGGTGCCGGTGAATTGAAGCTAGCGCCGTTTTTTCCCTCCCTCGTCGGCGCTTACGATACGCCGGACTTTTCTTACGATGTGGCGGTGGCGGGGGATCTCGCCTTCGTGGCGGACTATGATCTCGGCCTCCAGATCATCAGCATCGCCAACCCGGGCAGCCCGTCCCTCGTCGGTAATTACAACACGCCGGGGGCTGCGTTTGGCGTTGCTGTATCGGGGGACCTCGCGTTCGTGGCGGACATGGCATCCGGCCTCCAGATCATCAATATCACCAATCCGGCAAGCCCCGCCCTCGTCGGTTCGTACGACACGCCGGGCGTTGCGCTGGGCGTCGCGGTAGACGGTGACCTCGCTTTCGTGGCGGACCACTCGGGCGGCCTGCGGATCATCAACATTGCCAATCCGGCAAGCCCCTCCCTCGTCAGCACGTACAACACGCCGAGACCTCCGTACTACGTAGCGGTAGCGGGCGACCTCGCCTTCGTGGCGGCCGAAGGGTCCGGCCTCCAGATCATCAATATCACCAATCCGGCAAGCCCCGCCCTCGTCGGCACGTACGATACGCCGGGGCTTGCGCTCGGAGTAGCGGTAGACGGTGACCTCGCCTTCGTGGCGGACCACTCGGGCGGCCTGCAGATCATCGACATTACCAATCCGGCGAGCCCGTTCCTCGCGGGCACGTACCTGACAGGGTGGCTTGCGTACGGCGTCGCGGTATCGGGCGACTTGGCCTTCGTGGCCGACCACACCAATGGCCTCCAGATCGTCGACATCAGCAACCCGGGAAGCCCCTTTCTCGCCGGCACGTACGACACGCCGGACACTGCGTATCGAGTTGCGGTAGACGGCGAACTGGCCTTCGTGGCGGACTATTCGTCCGGACTCCAGGTCGTCAAAGTCACCACTCGCGCGAGGCCGCGGCTCGTCGGCGCGTACAATACGCCAGGCAACGCGGCTAGCGTTGCGGTGGCGGGGAATCTCGCCTTCGTGGCGGACGGAGCGTCCGGCCTACAGATCATCAATATCACGAACCCGGCGAGCCCCTCGCTGTTCGGCACGTACAACACGCCGGGCACTGCGGGTCGCGTCGTGGTATCGGGGGATCTCGCCTTCGTGGCCGACGATGATTTCGGCCTTGAGATTATCAATATCACGAACCCGGCGAGCCCCTCGCTGGTGGGCATGTACAACGCGCCGAGCGAAGTGGCTGATGTTGCGGTGGCGGGCGACATCGCCCTCGTGGCTATCAACTTTTTCGGCCTTCAGATCGTTAACATCTCCAATCCGGCGAGCCCCTCGCTGGTCAGCACGTACGACACTCCGGGCTTTGCGACTCGCGTTGCGGTGACGGGCGACCTCGCCTTAGTGGCCGATTTCGGCTCTGGCCTTCAGTTCATCAACATCTCCAATCCGGCAAGCCCGTCTCTCGTCAGCACGTTCGACACACCGGGGACTATGTATGACATCGTTGTATCGGGGAACCTGGCCTTCGTGGCGGACGGAGAGTCCGGCCTCACGGTCGTCAGTATTGCCAATTCGGCGAGCCCCTCGCTCGTCGGTACGTTCGACACGTCGGAACAGGCGGTTGGAGTTGCGGTGACGGGCGACCTCGCCTTCGTGAACGACATAGTCTCCGGCCTCCACGTCATCGATATTGCCAATCCGGCGAGCCCCTCGCTCGTGGGCACGTACGCCACGTCAGAGCAAGTGGGGGGCGTTGTGGTGGCGGGCAGCCTCGCGTTCGTGGCGGACGGGCCTGCTGGCCTCTCCGGAATCGAGGTGTTCAATCATCGATTCAATACATTGGACCACATCGGCCGCTCCCTCAAGGTCAATGCAACGGCGGACCCCGTGATTGCGGTGCGACTCTCGACGACTCAGACGCCCAGCGTCACCTGGGAGATCAGCGCCGACGGTGGCGCGGCGTGGCAGGGCATCACACCGGACAATGCGTGGAACTTGGTGGCCGCCGAGGCCAACGACCTGCGCTGGCGCTCGACGCACACGCTCAGCGGGTGGCCCGCCTCGAATCCGATCGGCTCGGATCTCCAGATCGAGTGGCTGTACGAGTTCGCCCTGATCGACGCGATCACCGACGTCCCCAATGATCAAGGGGGTTGGGTGCGCCTAAAGCTCGTTCGCTCGGGACGGGATTTCGCGGCGGAGACGTCGCATCCAATAGAGAACTACGGCGTGTGGCGGCGCATCGATAACGCGGCAGTACTCGCGGAGATCGCATCCACCCGGCGCGGTGCCGAACCCATTGATGCCTCGATCG
Organism: Candidatus Krumholzibacteriia bacterium; assembly: GCA_035620655.1. Lineage (GTDB taxonomy): Bacteria > Krumholzibacteriota > Krumholzibacteriia > WVZY01 > JAKEHA01 > JAKEHA01. The sequence continues at coordinate 24 of DASPGK010000237.1, read as the reverse complement.
TGGAGAAATTCGGCGCGTTGCCGA